>DAOWID010000035.1 GCA_030641115.1 Planctomycetota bacterium
GGGCAAGCCGCCCAAGTCAAATTTTGTCGTGCCGTTAGGCATCCGCCGCAAGGCGTCCCCAAGTGGACTGTGGATAAGGGAATAACTATGAACTATTGGCAACTGTCATCTGTGTTCTACCCTCTGTCCTCTGTCTTCTCTCCTCTCCCAAACCGCCTATCCAGCCCAACTTGCCCTCTACAACTGTAGAGAACGCTCTACAAATCAGCTCTTTTTTGCAAAACGAACCCAAATTCCCAAAAAGTCAAATGAACGTAAATAATGTATTAGCAGAAGATTATGAACAAATAGACACTTGGTCAATTGAGAAAAACGAACCCAAAACAAACCCAAAACAAACCCAATTCAAACCCAATCTCGCATTTTGAACTCAACGACACAAAATCACAGCAAAATCACCCAACGAAAACCGATTATGCGGTAAATTTACCCACCTATAATACCAAGTTGACCACCGCACCAGCAAGACAATTCCTCCAAAACTCGCTAAGTATCCATAAGACCATCTGTTCGGGGCCAAAAGATGAACGAGAAGGAAGGAGCATATCGTAAAGCACATACTCCTGTCCACCTTCCGGCATCGACCGAGCGCTCAGGTTGCTCCTCAGCATAGCCCTATCCTGCCGATCGATAAGTATGGAACAACCGTTGGGGAGTCAAGGGGCTGGAGATTGTGGGCTTGCTGGGCAAGGTTAGTGGGAGAGAGTTAACTCCATTTCTTTCAAAGCGGCTCTTGGGTTTTGGGAAGAGTGATTCTCTTATGTTCCGCCATCTTTCATTGAAAGGCTGATTCGCTCCCTGGCAAGGTCTACATCGAGAACTGTCACTGTGACCCTCTGGTGCACCCCTACTATGTCTGCAGGGTCTTTCACGTAGTGGTCTGCTAACTGACTGATGTGAACGAGGCCATCGTGATGCACTCCAATATCAACGAATACGCCAAAGGCAGTAATATTGGTGACGATTCCGGGTAGCCTCATGCCAACTTCAAGGTCTTCGATTGTCTTGACCGCTTCTGCGAAGCTGAACATCTCAAACTGCTTACGGGGATCTCTGCCCGGCTTAGCCAACTCCTGCATAATGTCATTTAGCGTGGGAAGTCCGACTGTGTTGCTGACATAGTCCTGCAGACGGACTTTCATTCGAAGCGACTTATCCTTCACCAGATACGCAACTGAGCAGCCAACGTCCGCAGCCATTGCATCCACAATATGATAACTTTCAGGGTGTACGGCACTTGAATCAAGCGGATTGATAGCGTCCCGTATCCTCAGAAAACCAACTGCTTGTTCAAACGCCTTTGCTCCAAGGCGAGGAACCTTCTTCAACTCCTGCCGCGATTCAAAAGGGCCGCTTTCGCTCCTGTAGTCAATAATATTCTGGGCTAGTTGAGGCCCGAGCCCTGAAACGTACCTCAATAACTGCTTACTGGCTGTGTTCACCTCGACCCCGACACTGTTGACGCAACTGATGACGACGTCATCGAGCCTCTGTTTCAGCAGCGACTGGTCCACATCGTGCTGGTACTGACCGACTCCAATCGACTTAGGATCGATCTTTACCAGTTCTGCAAGAGGGTCCATGAGCCTTCGCCCGATGGAAACTGCGCCACGGATCGTCACATCCTCATTGGGAAATTCTTCACGGGCTATCTTCGATGCTGAATAAACGGAGGCGCCGCTTTCATTAACCATTATTACAGGAATATCCCTTGAAAACGTGATGTCCCTGATGAACGCTTCGGTTTCACGGCTTGCGGTGCCGTTGCCTATGGCAATCGCCTCAACATCAAACCGCTCGCACAGGGAGGTCATTTTCGACACATCTGATGCTGCCAGTTTCTCGCTGCGGTGAGGATAAATAACGTCGGAATGCGTTAACTGGCTCTGCCGGTCAAGACACACAACCTTGCATCCTGTGCGAAAGCCGGGGTCGATTGCCAAGACGTTTTTCTGGCCAAGGGGAGGGGCAAGCAACAGTTGTCGCAGATTCTCTGCAAAGACTCTTATGGCTTCCTGGTCTGCCTGCTGTTTTGTTGCAGCGAGAATCTCTGTTTCCATCGATGGCGATAGGAGCCTTTTGTAGCTGTCAAGAACAGCTTCTTTGACCTGGGCGGAAGAAACCGATCGTCCCTTTACAAACAACCCTTCAAGTATCCGCAAGGCTTGTTCTTCCGGTGCCGTTACTTGCAGTCTCAGAAAGCCTTCCCTCGCCCCTCTCCGCATTGCCAAAACCCTATGGGATGGTGCCGTGGCGACCGGCTCTTGCCAATCAAAGTAGTTCTCGTATTTACACCCTTCTGTCTCTTTGCCTTGCACAACCTTGGCCCGGAAAGAGCCTTTCTTGGAAAACAGCTCACGAATCCTGGCTCGTGCGGTTTGCTCTTCGTTGACCCATTCGGCAATAATATCTTTGGCACCAGCCAAGGCGGCCTCGGCAGACTCGATGCCCTTGCTTTCGTCGATAAAAGCCTTCGCTTCATCTGAGGGGTCAATAGCAGGGTCTTGGGAGAAGATCAATTCAGCCAGAGGCTCCAGCCCCTTCTCCCGGGCCATTGTCGCTCGCGTCCTACGCTTTGGTCGATATGGGAGGTAGATATCTTCCAAAATGGCCTTGGTCTCGGCCTGCACTATCTTGTGTTTGAGCTCCTCTGTAAGCTGCCCACGCTCATTGAGGGACTTGATTATTGATTCACGCCTGGCATCCAGCTCTCTTAGCTGATTCAGCCTATTACGGATGGTTGTGATAGCCGTTTCGTCCAGGCTGCCTGTGACTTCTTTGCGGTATCGAGCAATGAACGGTATCGTGGCTCCACCGTCAAGTAGTTCAGCCGTCGCCCCCACCTGGTGCGATATTAGTGACATTTCTGACGCAATTTTTGTTATGTGTGTCTGGTTCAATTGTCGGTCTCTCAAATACAGCCACCAAAGCGATTCAGTCGCCACTGTCTGGGCGTGCTGCCAATATATCTACAAAGGTACCCTCTTTCAAGGCCTACGGGTCTCCTCCTGATAATCCTGCATGCCTAAACCGAAGCGATTCTCAAATTCCAGACATCACCCCGATACAGCATCAAAGCCACCAAATTCCTCCACCGGTTGATATTGGGGGTTCCGTTCCTGGAGCCCAGCAGGGTTGGCACTAAAGGGAATTATTTGTGTCAAGACAAATCATGCCTCCAAACGCTGGCCTTTAGAGATTTTCCTCATTTCAAAGCACATTTAACAAGCACAAGGAGGCTCTCCACACATATAATGCCAAAATGGGTAATCGTGTCCAATTTTTTGGTTGACTTTCGATTACAGTTGTAGTATTTTATACTTGGTATCTGATTTGGACTCGGGATGTTCGCCACAGGAGAATTCGTAAAGACTTCTGAATCGGAAGTGCGGCAGATGCGACATATTGTGTTCGAGAAGCTCACCGACGACGGGCAAAGTGGCAAGGGGCACTGCCCGGCAGGGCGAAATGGTGGTGGCCAATATGGACGAGATGGTAGGGCAAAAGCCTGAAAGCGCTCGAATAAACAGAGCAGTCGATGAGAGTCAGCTAATTGCTCGCCTGCACAAAGGCTATACCGACCTAAAGCGGCAAATACACAAAGTTGTGGTCGGACAGGATAAGGTAATTGACTCGATCCTTTGCTGCCTGCTTGCGGGAGGTCACTGTATCGTCCAGGGTGTGCCGGGCCTGGCAAAGACTCTGATAGTGCACTCGATATCGGATGCGATGAAGCTGACATTTAACCGTATTCAGTTTACGCCTGATCTCATGCCGTCGGATATCATAGGGGCCGATATTATTCAGAGAGACCCTCAGTCGAAGAAAAGACGGTACGAGTTTGTCAAAGGGCCTATTTTCGCGAACGTCGTCCTGGCCGATGAAATAAACCGTACGCCCCCGAAGACCCAGGCCGCGTTGTTGCAGGCGATGCAGGAGCGTGAAGTGACAATGGGGGGCAGAACCTATGAGTTGGATGCCCCGTTCTTTGTTCTGGCAACCCAGAATCCGATCGAGCAGGAGGGGACGTATCACTTGCCGGAAGCTGCTCTCGACAGATTCATGTTCATGGTTTTCATAGACTACCCAACGGCTAAGGAAGAACACTTGATCGTCAAACAGACGACGAGCGGCAAAAAGAGAAGTATTCAGAGCATACTTGGTCGGAGTGATATGGTGTTGTTTCAGGAGATTGTCCGAATGGCTCCTGTTAGTGACACGATTATCGCATACTGCATCAGATTGGCCAAGGCCACAAGGCCGAGTGACCCGCTTGCTGCTGCTATGGCTAAGAAGTACCTCCAATGGGGAGCGGGCCCGAGGTCGGGTCAGTACATGACACTTGGGGCAAAGGCCAAGGCCTTGATAGAAGGACGCATTACTCCGGGTTTTGAGGACGTCAGGGACGTTAGCAAACTCGTGCTCAGGCACCGGGTTATTCCTAACTTCAATGCTGAAGCTGACGGTGTCAGCGTTGAGGAAATTCTCAATGACGTTGTTAAGCACGTGCCTCTGCCAACGTAGTTGGCGGCGCGGGTGGGTGGAATGCTAAATAAAGTTGCCTGATTATGATACCACTGCTAAAGGATATAATGTCATCCTGAGCCGAAGGCGAAGGCTCTGGGTTATAAACGTAATTTAGCGTCGTTTTAGTTCAAGGGCCAGATGCTTCACTTTGTTCAGCATGACAATTTAACGAACGTTCTCCAGTTTGGTGGCACTATTTTTATGCAACTTTATTTAGGTTCTGTGGCAGCCGGTCTGGTCGGGTGGACCAATGAGACAAAAGCACAAATACCTTGATCCCCTATTTCTAAGCAAGCTGGCGAATATGGACTTGGTCGCGCGTTGCGCAGTTGAAGGTTTCTTTTCGGGCTTGCATCCGAGCCCGTTTCACGGGTTCAGTGTCGAATATAGCGACCATCGAGAATACCACCCCGGCGATGAGCTCAAGTTCGTGGACTGGAAGGTCTACGGCCGAAGCGACAAGCTGTACATCAAGCAGTTCCAACAAGAGACCAATACCGTTGCCTACATATTACTCGACAGCAGTAAGAGTATGTCCTTTTCCGGCGAGGGTCCGGTGAGCAAGATAGACTACGGTTCTTTTCTTGCAGCGGCTTTGAGCTATTTGATGCTCAAGCAGGGTGACAGTACCGGGCTGGTGTTGTTTGCCGAAGGCGTGACGAGCCAGATTCCACCTAAATCAAGACGCACGCATCTGAATATGATTCTCGCCGAGCTGCAGCACAACAGACCTTCCGGAAGAACGAACCTTGCCGGTGTCCTGCACACAATTGCCGAGACGACAAAACGGCGGGGCCTTGTGATTTTGATTTCTGATTTGCTCGATGACGAGGGTGATATTCTCAAGGGCTTGGCGCATTTGAAATTCCTGAAGCACGACGTCATTGTGTTTCACACGATGGACCATCAGGAATTGAATCTTGACTATGAAGGATTGATTCAATTTGAGGACTTGGAGTCCAAAGCCAAAATGCGAACCTTTCCTCGTTCTCTGCGAGAGAAGTATCGTCAGCGCGTAGCTGAGTTTCTGAGTGATATCGAACGGAGCACACGAAAAAACGACGTCGATTATCGCCTTGTTGATACTTCCAAGCCTTTAGATAGGGCGTTGATGGCATATCTGGCCAAACGAAGGAGAATGATGTGAGCTTTGTGGAGTGGATATTCTTGTTGGGGGGATTGGCGGCGGCGGGGCCGGTGATTGCCCATTTGTTGGCGAAGCCGCGATTTAGGCGGTTGCCATTCACGATGCTGCGTTTCCTGCGTGCCGGCCAGATTGAGAGCCAGTCTCGCAGAAAGCTCCGCGATCTGCTGATTTTGCTGCTACGATGTGCGATCATTGTCTTGATCGCCATGCTTTTTGCGCGTCCGGCTTTGCACATTAGACCCAGGCCGCAAGAGGCCAGACATATCTACTACTTGGGCCTGGATAATTCGGCCTCAATGGCGTACTCAGATGGAACCGAGAGCTATATCGACAGGTTGGCTACCCTGGCCGCTAATTACATTCGCAACGTAGATCCGGATGGTCTGTTCAATATACGTGCATTGGCTTCGACGGATTGGGTTGAGGGCCTCAGCCGGGAGCAGGCGCTTGCGGAGTTGACACGTTTGAGAATTGAGACTCGCAGTGCGAACGTTGGAGACTTCCTATCAACGCTTGGAAGTGCCACCCGAGGGAAAGACCCGGGCGATCCGATCTCGGTCTTGGTGCTAAGTGACTTCACGCCAAAGACGTTGGACCAATTTGGCCACATAGATGAATCTATAACTGTTGATAAGATTGACTACAGATCGGTCGTTTCAGAGGAGCCCACAAATAATGCTGCGGTCGTGAATGCGCAGGCCGCCGGCATCGCTGATGCCGAAAGGCACGCATCCGACAGGCGTGGAAGGCTTACGTTGAACGTAACAGCGATGAACTACGGCCAGGTTGAGCAGAATCGTCAGTTGACAGCCGAGTCAGAGTCGTATGAGTCGGCCCCCGTTGACGTTCACCTGGCTCCAGGACAGCGCGGCACGTATCAGGTCCAGGTGGACTTGGGCGCCTCTGGAGATGAGCAGTTGGTCGTGCCGATGGAACTGAGGCTATCGGCAAAGGATGGCCTTGAGATGGATGATACGTTTCATGTGGCAGTCTCGATACCTCAACAGAAGAACACGAACATCGTTTTGGTCGGCGACACTATTGAGGGAATGTTCTTGCTGAGAACAGCGATAGATGTTCTGTCTGGATCGAGCTCGTACAATACACTTAGGCTCAGACAAGTCTTGATTAGTGAACTTGATCGCTCGCAATTGCGCTGGGCTGATATCGTCGTATGCTCGGCCATAGTGGATCGGTTGGCTCGTTTGGCGTTGGATATTAGGAGTTTCGTTGAGAGTGGCGGTAGGATCGTCTTCTTTGCCACAGATCAGTTCGCACCAAGAGCGGCGAATGAGCTGTGGCGAGAGGACATTCTTCCAGTGCTGCCGAAGAAATGCGTACGCGAGCGAGCGTACCTGGAGCCGAGACCCTGTGATACTCAGCCATACGATGTGGACCTGCCGCGGCGGGCTGCCAAATCCCTATCAAACTACAGGATCGACAAAATTGCGCTGAAGGGATACGTGCAGTGTGAACAGCACGGCGACACCGAGGTTCTGTGGCGATTTGCCGGCGGTGCCGGCTTTGTTTATCTCAGACGCCTCGGCAGTGGCACGTCCGTCTTTGTCAACACAAGTGCCGATGATTCGCTCGGACCACTAACCAAGTCAAGCGCATCGGTTGCGCTTTGTCGGTACTTGTTGGGAAAGGCCGATCGGATAAGTCAGCACTGTTTTACATGCGGCGAGCCGGTCGTGCTGCCACTTCCACATTTGGACGCTTCGTCCGCTCGCGGAAGGAAATTTTGGGTAGAAACCTGTGACGGGCAGAAGAAACGGGCGGTTTTGTTAGGGTCCTCTTTATCAATACCGGATCCGGGTGGTATTGGATGGGTGCGGACTATTGGCAAGCCGGCAACCTGCGCCGGAGTGAATCTGCCGGACGGCGAGACTGATATGACCAAGCCCAACGATGGGCAGATTGCAAACATCATGGACAGAGTCTTTAAGGTTGATGTGGCAAATAGCGTGGTTTCAGCCCGCGGCGGCGGGTTCGGCAAAGAGAGAAAGAAACCTCTTTGGAAGACATTCGCGTGGGCCATAATTATTTTGCTCCTGGTGGAACCTGCAGCCGCGAACAGGCTGAAGAGATAGATGGAGCCCAATCATGACTGAGGCGGTGGAAACCAGACTCAATGCTCTTGTGGCCAAGGTCGCAAAAGTCAGACGGTGGATGGTTGCGCTTGCGATTTTGAAAGTCCTTGCGCTGTGTCTGATCTTCATATCGGGATACATCGGCCTGTACGCCTGGCTCGATCACCGTTTGAATTTTGGCGTGCTTGAAAGAATCGTTGCATTTGCACTACTGCTCGCGGGGGTTGCCCTGCTGCTGTATAAGCTGGCGAATTCATTGTCGGGGCACGTGTCCTACAGCCGTGCGGCAAATCACATCGAAAACGGAATGAGCTTCAACCAGCAGCTCGTTACGGCTATAGAGTACTACGAAAACAGAAGGGACTACCCGTATTCGAGAACTCTTGCTGAGCAACTGGTCCTGCGGGTTGATAGGGACAGTGCCCAGTTCAAGTTTGATTCAACCGTCGATAAGTGGAAGGGATATGTTTTCGCAGCGATCATACTTGCGGGTGTCGCCATCGCCTGCTTGTATGTTCGCGACAACTATGTTTACTTTTCTTTGTATCTTTCACGGCTTGTGCGTCCTTTGGCAACGGTAGAGCCGTTGAAGGCAACAACTCTGGAACCGACTGCGAAGGATCTTGTTGCTGAGCCTGGCTTGTCCAGCGATGATGTACCTGGCCCGGAGGCGGCAGTAAAAACGGATGAGCCCCCAAAATTCAAGCTGCTTTCGCCCGATGGAGACTATCTTGCTACTGACGTAGCGAGCGTGCCTATAACGTTCGAAGTCACGGATGATTTTGGACTGGATAGCGTGGAGATGTGTCTGGAAATTCCTGGCCAGCCACCCCAAAGGCTGCGGCTGCACGTTCCACAGGGAGCCAAGAGCCAACAGCTTGCCCAGACGCTCGAACTGGAAGAGCATGATCTGAAGGTTGGGGACAGTATTCTATTCTACGCCAGCGCAATAGAGGTTGACACTGGCTTAGTGACCGGACCGCGAACTTCAAGCAGTGAGGTGTACTTCATCGAAATCAGGCCTTATTGGCAGAGCTGGCGCCCGAAAGGCGGTGGGGGCGGTGGAGGTTCAGGCGGAACCAGTCCTGTCGGGCTTCTGGACATCCTTGAATATACGCGGGCGATACTGAAAAAGACCTGGGCCATTGCGAATAAGCCAAATCCTACACAGCAGGACCGTTCCAGATTGGAATTCATCAACAATGATGTTTCATACTGCGCCGACCAGGTGGCGGTTATACGTGACGACTCAGAGTACGGATTTGATGATCGGGACACGGCTACGCTCAACGAGATCATAGCACATTATGAACGGGCAAGTGAATATCTTACCAGGCACGATGCTTCTTTGGCGATAGAACCGGAGAAGAAGGCTTACCGGACCTTGCGCAAGTTCATCATCGAGCAGGAAATGGAATTGGAGCCACCGCAAAGCAGCAGTGGCCAACCCGAGCAGCGGCCCGATAGCATCAAGCTGCAGCCCACAATTGGCGAGCCGGAACTCCCAGAATATGAGAAAGAGCGTATCGAGAGCGAGTTGAAGAATCTTCAAAGGAAGCTGGATAAGCTAGCGCAGGAGCAAAAGAATTTAAAGACGGATTTTGTCAACTTCCTTGAACAGCAGGATGAGCAGGCAGAGTCCGGCCAGAAGATGCAGGAAGCGAGGTCATCGTCACCTGGATCGCAAAAGCAAGATCAAGACAAGGCCGGCAAAGAGCGTCAAAGCAAAAGCAGTATGAGTCAGACAAGCAAGAATGCTTCAGACCAAGGACAGAGCACATCCCAAGGGCAAAGCACCTCGCAAGGTCAACGCCCTGCCGAAAGCCGAAGCCCCTCCCAGGGCCAGGGCGCTGGTAGCGACAAGAGTTCTTCAGACGGTCAACGTGCCAACGATGATCAGGCAGTTGAAGCAAGCCAGAGATTCTCACAGCGCAGCACGGGCAGCAAACAAGGCGTGGCCGGCGCCGAAGCTATGCTGAAGATGCTCCAGGCCAAGCAGAGGGCACTACGCCAAAAGGCTTCACAGTTGCAGCAAGATCTACAGCAGTTACCCCGGACCTCAGCAAGTACCGAAGCAAAGGAGCGCGACAAGGCCGAAAGCCATCTCAGCGAGGCCGTTGCGAAAATGGACGAGCTTCATACTAAGCTGACTGAGGCACGTTATCAAGCGGATATGGACCAAAGCAGAGCTGCCAAGGCAGTCGAACTGATGGAATCAGCCAGAAGCGAATTGGACCTCGCTGAAAGGGCACTCGATGGTGAGTTCGCACTGAGTGAGCAGGAGAGGATCGCGAAGAAAGCTCAGGAGATGGCTGAACAATTGTCTGAGGATGCGGACGCTCTCGATGAGTCTCTCACGCCTATTGAGCGGCAGCAGATGTTGGCCCGGCTCCAAGCGGCTAAGCGACTGCTTGAAAGCATGTCGGAACCACAATGGTCGAACGTAGACAAGAACCAACGGAGCACATCTGCGAGTGCTGCTCACGTTTTTACCAGGGACGCGCATTCGGCTGCTGCAGATGCAGCGAGAAAGATGGCCCGGCAATTCTGGTCGATCGCGATAAATGCAAAAAAACGTCGGGCTCCGCTGATGGAAAACGAGCCATCAGATGTGGAGTTCTATGAGCTGGAGAAGGAATTCTTTGAGGCTGCGGCCAAATTCAATCCAGAAGCGGTAGAAAAATGATATTTGCTGACTATCCGGGACATTTTGTTGCGATTCTCTTCTTAGCTGCCTTTGCCGGAGCGATAGTGCTTGCCTTCCGCTCAAGAGAGTGTCGCAAGCCGGAGCTAAAGCCACGCGTGTTGGCGTTGGCTCTGTTGCAATACATCTCAATCGTCTTGCTGCTGGTCATATTGTGGAATCCGTCCCGGTCTGAGGAATTTGAAACGCTCTCTCGCAATTCAGTGCTGGCTGTGTTTGACACGAGTGAGAGCATGTCAACAGTTGAGAGCAGAGAGGTAACTCGGCTCGATAGAGCACTTGAGATTTTCAAAGAGAAGTTCCATCCCTTCGACCCGAAGGGCCCCAAGTACAGGGTCTTCGGATTCGACCGCGACGCCTACCATAGTGGCTCGTCGGATTTCCTGCGACGCTGGGGTTCTCAGACGAATATGCAGAGCGTACGTGCACTGCTGAGCAAA
>DAOWID010000484.1 GCA_030641115.1 Planctomycetota bacterium
GGCCTCGGCAGCGGCAGGCCCAACCTTGCCGCCAATTTTTGTTCGAGCTTGTTCGTTTTGTGTTTGATTTTGGCCAGTTTGCCCGGGTCGGTCAGCCTTTCGACGCTAACAAACTGCCTTAAGATATACGGACCGGTCTCGTTCTTATAGTAATCGGTTTGGTCGAACGGCCAAACATCGCTTACAAAATCGGTTCTGTCAAACTTGTCTTCTATTATCTCCACGGCGGCGTGCAGACACTGGCGGTCGGCAGCCAAAATGCCAACTATGAGCTTTACTGGCTTAGGCTCTTTTAGCTTCCACATTTGTTTGGACTTGTCGGTGACATCAGGCGTGCAAATTTTTGCAGGCCCGTGTATCAGGCCGACATTGGTGTTACTCGTGCTGAGGCGAAGCCGAAGCATCTCGTCTACAGGCTGGAGCAACAGGCCTGCGCGATAAGAGATTCTTCGCTTCGCTCAGAATGACATATCTCAGTTACATCTGGTTAATTTGCCAAGCCTTCGATCGCCATAAATTGCTTTTCCAGCCGAAATCAAACATCGCAGATTCGTACGGCGTAGGCCAGAGACTCGACGGGGTCGCGTTTCGGGATAAACTCGTGTGCGACATAGCCGTCAAAGCCGGTATCGGCAATCGCGCGCATGATGGCCGGGTAGTATAGCTCCTGCGTTTCGTCGATTTCATTTCGGCCGGGATTGCCGCCCGTATGGTAGTGGCCGATGTATTCCTTATTGTCGCGAATCGTGCGGATTATGTCGCCTTCCATGATTTGGGCATGGTAGATGTCGTATAGAATCTTAAGACGTTCGGAGCCGACCTTTTTGCACACCTCCACGCCCCAAGCCATGTCGTCAAACATATAATCTTTGTGGTTGACCTTGCTGTTGAGATATTCGATACAGATGTTGATCCTTTTGGCCTCGGCGTTTCCGACTACCTGTTTGAAGCCTTCGACAGCGTTCTCGACGCCAACGTCGTCGGGAATACCGCGTGCGTTTCCTGAGAAGCTGATCACATTCTGGAAGCCGGCTTCGGCAGTGGCATCGATGGCTGAGCGAATCTTGGAGATACACTCAGCGTGATTGTCCTTGTTGTTCATGCCCTTCGTCAGGCCGTGCGTACCTACCATTGAGCAGGCCAACCCGTACTTCTTGACCGTCGGAAATTCTTTCGGCCCAAGCAGGTCGATTGCCTTTATGCCCATTTTCTTGGCGATGCTGCAAAGTTGGTCCAGCGAGAACTTCCTGTAACACCACTTGCAGACCGATTGATTGATGCGGCCCTTTTTGACGATCCGGTTGACTTCGGCTGCTGCGTGCCCTTTGTCGGCTAACGCACCGGCCATTGTCCCTGCAGCCAAAATAGACGTATTGCGTATGAACGTCCGCCTTGAGAGTCTGTCCTGATTCATCGGTTTTTCTCCTTCTGAATTTGAATGTGTTTGGGCTTTGGCCCAATTCTATTGATGTTTGAAAGACTAATGAAACGATGATGGGTTCCAGGCGATGTCACCCCTGCGCAAGCAGGGGTCCAGGAAACACCAGTAAAAGCCTGGATTGCCGCTCCCCGCTTGGGCGGGGACAAGTTTACCCCTGCGAAAGCAGGGGCGGGAATGACACTCGGTTGACAGATGTTCCCAGCGTGTTTCATTTCTAATGCAAGGTTCAATAGAATCAATCTGTTGCACGTGTTATAAAGCGGGCTATTGGGCTACTCGTTCTTGGGCTTCACGCCCAGCTTGTATAGGGACCGCACGAATTCATTGTGCAGTCGCATAGTTGCCTTGTCATTGTCCGAAGACAGAAGAATAACTGTCGGCCCTCCGGACATAGCAACGGTTTCGATGACGCAGTGAACGCCATCCTTTGATTTGAACTCGGTTTGCACTCGCGCCGCGTTCGCCCTGCCTTGCTTACCGCTGAAGGACTTTCCGCTCTGAGAAAAGGATGGGTTTGTCCTACTTCCGTCGGGGTTTTGGACCCAGTCGCCCATAGCCTCGTACGTCAAGTGCAGCGCTTTGTCTATCTGCCCGCTCCTGGCGTTCGTGGTTATCAGCTCATAGCCGTGTGACTTGTACGTTGGGGAGCCGGCACACCCGGTCAGCACGATAAGGGCCACAACGACGGTCGATCTTGTTTTGCTCATGGTTCTTGCCTCTGCTTAACTACAATGCTAAGCGTTCAATTGTTCTTTCAACGTGTTGACAAGTTCGCTAATCTTAGCCGGCGCTCGGTCAATGCCGACTTTCCGGCTCTCGGATTGCGAGCGGAGCTTTATTTCGACATTGCCTTCGGCGACAGATTTTGCACCCACGGTAACTCTTATTGGTATGCCGATTAGGTCCGCGTCTTTGAACTTTACTCCGCCCCGCAGCGGGCGGTCATCGAGGAGTACATCGAGGCCGTCATTTAGCAACTGTTGGTACAGATTCTCAGCTACGTTTGCGACCTTTTCATCGTCCTGATTGACGCAAGTAACCAAGATCTCGAACGGCGCGATACTGATTGGCCAAATAATTCCGTTATCATCGTTGCCGAGTTCAATGGCCGAAGCAAGTATCCGATTTATGCCTATGCCATAGCAACCCATAATGCAGGGTTTCTCGTTGCCATGTTCATCAAGGAACTTTGCGCCGAGTTTTTTGCTATATTTTGTTCCGAGTTTGAAGACCTGCCCAACTTCGATGCCTTTTTTGAAGAGCAGCTTTCTGCCGTTATAGGTATCACCTTCGCCGGCATAGCGAATGTCTGTGACTACAACGTTTTGACCTTCGAGCGGAAAATCTCTGCCGGGCACAACGTTCCTCGTATGATAATCGGTCTTGTTGGCACCGGTGACACCAACCGCCATCGCGGCAACTGCATGGTCGATGACCATTTTCGAGACCTTATCGGCTATTCCCATCGGCCCCGCAAAGCCAACTATGGCGCCGGTGACTTTCTTGATAGTTAGTTCGTCAGCCAACTCCACGTGTCTGCCGCCAAGGGCTTGTGTGAGTTTTTCTTGGTTCAAGTCGTGGTCGCCTCGCACTAATGCCGCGACGGCACCGTCTCCAGCAGCGTATATGAGTGTCTTAATCATGTCCTCTGGCTGGGTCTTAAGGAAAGCACAGACGGCTTCGATACTGCCAGTATTCGGCGTATGAACGTCCTCTGCGGGCGAGATTTCTTTACTTTCTGCACTGTTGAGATTCTTCGCTTCGCTCAGAATGACAGAAGCGGCTTGTTTCGGCAATGGGTCGACGGCGGCCCTTTCGAGGTTTGCTGCATAGGAGCCGTCCTGGGTATAGACAATTGTATCCTCGCCGGATTGGCACGGGACGGTGAATTGGTGTGAGCCTGAGCCGCCCATTTCGCCGGACTCAGCCTCGACGATGACGTATTCCAGGCCGCAGCGGGTGAAGATGCGACAGTAGGCGTCGTACATTGCGCGGTAGCTTTTTTCGAGCGTTTCGGGCGTGGCGTCGAAGCTGTAGGCGTCCTTCATTATGAATTCGCAGGAGCGGATTGGGCCGAACCGCGGGCGGAACTCGTCGCGGAACTTGGGACTTATCTGATACAGGTTGATCGGGAGCTGTTTGTAGGACTTTATCTCGCCGGCGGCCAGCGTGGTAAAGACCTCCTCAGCGGTGGGGCCGAGGACGTTCCATTTGCCGTGGCGGTCTTCGAGGCGGAACATTGTCGGGCCATAGTCGGTGCTACGGCCTGTCCGGTCCCAAAGCTCTTTGGGCTGCATCGAAGGCACCAGGATTTCCTGTGCGCCGGCTCTATTCATTTCCTCGCGGACGATTTGTATGATTTTGAGCAGGCTGCGCCAGCCGAGCGGCAGATAAGTGTAGGTGCCGCTGGCGACTTTGCGGATGAGCCCCGCCCGAATCATCAATCTGTGACTGGTTACCTCTGCATCGGCGGGTACTTCCTTGACCGTCGGTATGAACATCCGGCTGTATCTCATGCTTCGTGCCTCGTATTGCGTACTGTGTCCAGCGTGATTGGCCTTTTGAACTCAAGACTCACTGTACAGTCCACGTATATAGCCCAAAGTCAGGGTACTTGCAAGCGTTGTGACAAATTTTCCTCTTTTGCTCGTTGCAGGCCTAACGTTTTAGATTTCTGAGATGTTGGCGCTACGAGTATGGGATAGCCAGCATGGCAGCGGTGCTTTGTCGCGCGTCGTTCATGCGTTGTGCTTGATTGCCTGGGTGGCGGGCGGAAAACGGGATTTGTTGAGGCTGGAGGAAAGAGTGTCCGACGTAAAAAAACTCACAAATCGTCTTGGCAGTGTGTTGTGGTTCGGATAGAATGAGGGTTCCCATGCCTGACTGTGTTGGGAGGTATGTTGAATATCCCGGTCGGTGTGCATGTCGCCCGGTCGGCTGAATCGGCGATAGGGTAGAGTAATAGGATGGGTGTTACAACCGGAATTAGCAAGGTGCGTTCGGACGCGTCAGCATCGGATTTTACTGCCGGCACGCGTCTGGGCAAGTACCGGCTGGAGAAACGCCTCGGCATAGGTGGAAGCTGCGAGGTCTGGAAGGCCAAAGACTGCGTAGAGGATGTCGCCGTTGCCTTGAAGATCCCCCGGGTTGGTGTTAACGGCGAACGCGGCAACCAGAGCTTATTTCGAGAGATTCGGCTGGTTGCCCGGCTGCGACATCCCCACATAATGCCTGTCAAAAACGCCGACATCATCAACGGTCATGTCGTCCTGGCGACTGAATTGTCGGTAGGTACTCTTGCCGACCGTTCCAAGCCGATGTCGGTGCGAAGGATAATCTCGATTACGGGTCAGGTTCTTGATGGGCTTGCGTACGCACACCGCCATCGCTTGGTGCACTGTGATGTCACGCCCGGCAACATATTCTTGTTTCCTGACGGGCGAGCTGCCCTTGGCGATTTTGGAATCAGCCTGAAGCTCAAAGGCCGCATGGAGACGGTAGATGACTTTGGCACTCCCGGATACGTTGCCCCGGAGCAGGCTTACGGCCGGCCCACCTACCGCAGCGACTGTTTTGCTGTCGGGCTGATACTCTACGAGTATTTGACAGGGATTCTTCCGCGGTGGCCTTTCCGGTGGCCC
>DAOWID010000138.1 GCA_030641115.1 Planctomycetota bacterium
ATCCTCGATGCTGGTCCGAGCCTTCAAGATACAAATCCACCGGCACAGGCCAGCCGGCCTCTTTCACACAAACGCTGTACCAGCTACAGCCCGATTCAAACCAGACATCAAAAATATTCTCTTCCTTCTGCAGCTCATCGAGTACGAAACCTTCCGGCAGTTCAAAATCCTCGCCTAAAATCTCTCGCGGCGAATTGGTAAACCAGCTATCCGAGCCATGCTCAGCGATATACTTAGCCACAGCCAATACCGATTCCTTTGTCAACAAAGTCTTTCCCTCGGTGCTGATAAAAACTGGAAGCGGCAGCCCCCAGCTTCTCTGTCTGCTGATGCACCAGTCCGGCCGGGATTCGAGCATACCTTCGATGCGCTTCTGGCCCCACGCGGGTATCCATCTTACATTTTTCACACTCTCCAGCGCCAAATCACGCAGGCTCTTTCCCATCTCAGGCAGCTCTCTATCGACACTGATAAACCATTGTTCCGTCGCCCTGAAAATGACCGGCCCTTTGCTCCGCCAGCAATGCGGATAGCTGTGTACAATCTCGCCCTGTGCAAAAAGCAGCCCCTTCTCCCGCAGGTCGTTGTTCACAACTGTGTCAACCTCCAGGACATTTCGACCTCGCAGCCAATCCGGCACCGTATCATCATATCGCCCATCGTCCATCACCGGCGAATAAACCGCCAGACCGTACTGTTGGCCGGACATATAATCCTCCAACCCATGTCCCGGCGCAGTATGGACAAGCCCCGTACCATCGGCGATCGTAACATAGTCGGCGAGTATGACCATAAAGGCATCTTTCTCAGTCGGGTTCTTCTCCACAAACGGATGCAAATACCGCAGCCCCTCCAAGTGCTTTCCTTTTATGGATTTCTCACTAACGCTATATTTCCCCTCTTCAAGATCGCTGGCCGCGACCACTGCCTCAACACGATCTTCTGCTACTACCGACACAAACTTATGTCCGTCCTTTTCGTAAATTAACGCCTTATAGTCTAAGTACGGATGCACGGCTATCGCCAGATTAGCCGCCAGCGTCCATGGTGTGGTCGTCCAGATCATAAAACAGACCTTCGCGCTTTCGGCTTCACTCTCTTCGATTAAGCCAAGCTCGACCAGCTTGCCAACGCTCTCCTCGGCAACGGGAAAATTCACAAAGATGCTCGGCGATGAAACGTCCTTATATTCCAGCTCCGCTTCCGCAAGAGCCGTCTCGCACCCAATCGACCAATGGATCGGCTTCAATTGCTTGTAGACCAATCCCTTATCAACTAACTCAGCGAATACTTCCAGAATCCCCGCCTCGTATGCCGGCTTGAATGTCAGATAAGGATTCTCAAAATCACCGAATATTCCTAATTCCTGAAATTGTCTGCTCTGCACCTTGACATATTTCTTCGCATACTTCATGCAGTCTCTGCGGATGTCGAGCTTCGCCATCTGGCGCACCTTATCGCCGAGTTCCGTTACGACTTTCGATTCGATCGGCAAGCCGTGACAGTCCCAGCCGGGCACGTATGGCGCATCAAAGCCCATCATAGTCTTATACTTTACAACGAGGTCTTTGAGCACCTTGTTTATAACGGTCCCCATGTGAATATCGCCGTTAGCGTACGGCGGACCATCATGCAGTATATACAAAGGAGCACCTTTGCGAGCCTCTCTTATCTTGCCGTAAATGTTCTTCTTCGCCCATTCTTTGCGAAGCTGTGGCTCACGCTGAACCAGATTAGCCTTCATAGAAAAGCTGGTCATCGGCAGGCACAAAGTATCACGATAACTCTTATTAGCCACAGATTTCACTGATTTCACTGTATCCTGGTGGCCTTTATTAACCACGGATTTGGATTCCCGCCGAGCGGGGTCCCTCATGGATTTCACGGATTCTTGCTTTTTCGTTTCATCTGCGCAATCCGTGTAATCTGTGGCTGATTTCTCTTTATCTTTTTCCGAATCTGACATCTAACAAATCCTCAAAAATCATTACCAAACTGAATGGCGTATCATAAATGCCGAGATCATTCTTGTCAAACATCGTGCTCGCCACTGTTAACTACTCTTATCTCTCTGTGTGCTCTGTGTTCTCTGTGGCCGTTGTTTCTGATCCTTGCTGACTTTTCAACTAACAAAAAAAAACCTTCCGGAGTTTGCTGCTCTGGAAGGCTTTTGGATACCTGGTCTTATAGCTTTCTCAGGGCAGCTTCATCTTGGCCCCAATAGTTATGATAATCGCAATGTTAATGATATCGTTCATAGCACTCAGTCCTTCGGACCTCGATTTCCAACGTCTTGCTATACTTTGACCATAATAGTCGGCCGATGTCAAGAGCCGGTTTACAAAAAAATGACGGCCGCAGGCCGTCATCCCGGGCGCAGTTGAGGAATCTGCCCCGCTTATCCCGGCGCGCCGGGGTCATCCCGAGCGAATCCAATCTCTGTTCGCCAAGGCTCGTGTCATCGTACGCCTAACGCTGAGATGAGGGACAAGCTTTAGCGAGTCCCCTTCATTGATTGGTTAGAAAAGAAATAGACTATTACAGTGAATTGCTTTTACTTATCCACCGGTTGTGGAAGCCAATGCCGCTGTCCATCTTTTCCCGCCTGGACTACAAAACGATGCAACCTCTGCCTGCGACAAGGAAGCCATTTGATGGGACGAAACGTGACCACTATTGCTATATCACCATTCTTTATTGGAGATAGCTTTAGACCAGTGAGTGGAAGGAATTCGGCGTAGTCTTCGCCAGCCCGTATTACGCTTGCGACATGCCTTGAACCCTGTAAACGTGACTTATAGTCAGGTCCCCCCGTAAAATGCATGCCAGTGTCAAATTCAATATCCTTTATCGCACACGAAACCTTGACATCGTATATAGACAGATATCCCTGATTACGAACAACAAAGGGAGTGAAGACCGGGTTGGCTGGATCAAGAGCGACTGATGGGTATACAAAAACACGAGGAGTAACTGCTACGCAGGTAGTGACGAGCACACCCCATACCGCAAGAACCGCAAGAACCACCTTCCCACCGATCGAGAAGACCCTTCTGGCACCTGACCTGTTGGATCCCGGCGCATCGGTTTTAGTCCTCTTCCCAGTGGTCGGGGCCGAACGCGGTTTGACAGTTGTCTTTTTCTTTTTCGCAGGTTTCTTTTTCCCAGGCTTCTTTTTCTTTGACATCTCAGTACTTATTCAGGCCTTGTCGGGGACACTCACCTTTTTCTGTGAACTCGCTCAGGGATTAAGGGGTGACAGTCCATATTATTCCCTATTATTGACAAAATAATAACAAACGAAAGAACCAGGCTGAACTGGCCGCTGTAGATTCTACGGGCCTGCAGAGCGGTTGAAGAAATCCACCACCGCCTTGCCAAAGCCGCGAAACTTTTTAATGAGCTCGGAACCGGGTTCTTGGCGTTCCAACAAATCCGCTATTTGCCCTAAGGAAATCCGTCCAATTTCCAACGTCATAGAGTCGTTTTTACTGAGCGACTCAAACGCAGACACCTTTGCCAAGTAAAAGCAATATAAGTATACCCAAAGCCCCCAGGACTTCACCACACTTAAATATGCCTCCCAACCCCCGAAGTTATCAGGTGTTGCGTCACGAAAGTCCGACAGTTCTGTGATCTGCTTTTGGATGTCAGACGATATAAAGTCAACGTTGAGGTCTTCCTTGCTCACTCTTTTGAGTCGTTGTGACAAGGTTTTTATTTGGCTCCGAAACATGAAGATGACAATCAAAGCCACTGCCGGCCAAGCCAAGTAGTGTATGAGGTCCAGACCCAGTTTTGCCCATTCCGTTATGAGGGTCACCAAATCCATTTCACACCTCGCCAAATTGTCTGCGATTTGATCTTGAGCGATTTCAAGAAACTGGAAGAAACTAGAGACAGTCACCCATCAAATCTACGCCGCAGATTATCAGAATACTAGCCTGCCAAGGCCCAACTGCCGCTATAGAGACTCCCGGCTATCATGCTTGCCATCCGACCTTGCTTTCTCGTTGATGAGAAAGCTACATTAGTCCAACCGGATTTTCAAGAACAAAACTAATATAGTGATTGGTGATTGGTTCCTTCGACTTCGCTCAGGACAGGGTTTTGAGTGATTAGTCGGCGGAGGGTGTTCTTCCCTCTTTTCCTGCCTCAGAAGGGAGCTACTATCAAGGCTCGAAGAACGCCGTCGAACGCCTCGGCGGCTTCGCCGAGGACCTCTTCGACCGGGTGCCTGGTTTCCGACAGTTTGGCCATGTTCGCTTTGAATATGGCCTTTCCCTCCGGCGAGGCCTCAAGCTCCCGCACCCGACGTTTCAACTCTTGCGCGTTGAGGAATCCGCTGCTGGCCTGGTATGCGAGTTGGACGAGAGCCAGCTCCCCTCCATCCAGCCATGCCAACGAGCAGCCCGTGCAGATGTCGTACTGCAAATCGATCACGGGCAAATTGATGGCTTGCTTGTGCATCGGCAGGTGGCAACGCGGACACCTGAGCCGTTGCGTACAGTTCTTAGAGAACTCGGCTGACGCCTCAGACTTCAATTGCTCCTGTGTCTTGTGGTCTACCCGCTCGATGGACTTCATTTTGTTCAGCCGCATGAGATGTCCGTTGCACGAGGCGCACCGCCTGACAATGTACCCCTCGTACTCAACGGCCGAGAGCTCCAAATCACAAACAGGGCATTTCCTCATCTGTCTCAACCATCAAACGATGAACTCAGCGGCCCGGGCGTCAGCCCGCGTCCGACTCCGGCGGCTTGTTAGCCACTGGCTCATCATTTTCTCTCATTAGAGTGTAAATTCGCCTCGACCATACAGCTTCATAGTATGACAGCCAACCGAGAAGTGTACAGATCGAGATTATTGTAAATGACAGAGATGAACGTGCATTCTTTTCTATTATCATCAAGAAAACCATGCAAATAGCAAAGAGGGAGATCAATATGGCTGCAACGAGTCTATTGGTCTTTTGGCGTGCAATGTGTTTCACCTTATTGATAACTGTATTCTTATCTTGTAAAGAATCCTTTTTCATCAGATCAATTCCATAAATAAAGGCGAACTATTGTTTATATGCTTTCCGTATAAGAACCATAATCCTAAGCCACGAATCCAAGGTGTGCTCGCTTGGTCGCTCGTTAATGACAAAATCTACATTAGTCCGGCGGGCTTTTCAAAGGAAAAATCCATATAGTGATTAGTCGCGAAACGGCGTTTGAGATTGCCGCGTCCGCCTATGGCGGACTCGCAATGACAGCGGAGATGAATCTGCTTGCACCCGTCGGCGACGCAGGCACAGGTGGCTTTGGAGGTCGAAGATCCGCCTCTGGAGGGCTGCGCTGATGAAAAAACCGAACTGACCCGGACCCGGCCCCTCATCCCGGCTCCAAGCGGTTCTCAGACGACCGGTAACGTGAAGCTCGTCCGCAAAAAGGCCAATCAGCAGGCCCTATTTGCCTCTTTGTGGTGTTAAAGTGTGGTGATTCAATTAAGAACGGTGCAAATATGGACGATTATAATCGACATGTTCAACGGCAAGAAAGTTGTTGTTATCATGCCAGCCTACAATGCGGCCCAGACCCTGCGCCAAACCTACGATGACGTTATGGCCCAGGAGATAGTGGATCAAGTAATTGTCGTTGACGATGCCAGCCAGGATGAAACCACCGCAATTGCCAAGACCTTGCCCAAAACTGTGGTCCATACTCACCCGGAAAATCAAGGCTACGGTGCAAATCAAAAAACCTGCTACAAGCTGGCGTTGGACCAAGACGCCGACATCATTATCATGGTTCATCCCGATTATCAATACACACCGAAGCTGATACCCGCAATGGCCTCTTTGATCGGCAACGACCTCTATCCCTGCGTACTGGGATCAAGAATTCTCGGCGGCTATGCTCTGGCTGGCGGAATGCCGCTTTGGAGATACGTTTCAAACCGCTTCCTTACCTTTGTGGGAAATCTTCTAACCGGCGCGAAGCTCTCCGAGTACCATACAGGCTACAGAGCATTTTCACGCCGACTCATCGAGCAACTGCCGCTCGAAGCTAATTCGGATGATTTCGTGTTCGACAATCAGATGCTCGCGCAGATCTTATGGCATGGTCACACAATTGCCGAAGTGAGCTGCCCAACCAAATACTTCGCCGATGCATCTTCAATCAATTTTTGGCGCAGCGTCAAGTATGGCTTTGGATGCCTGTGGACGGCTTTGTTATTTCGACTTGCCAAGATGAACTTGGCCAAATCAAAATTGTTTCGTAAGTAAATGGATAAGATATATAATAAACACCGCTGTCTCTTGATTTGTCTGGCTTTGGCGTTGGTCACGCTTGCCATCTACTGGCGAGTGCACAACTACGACTTCGGCAGTTACGATGACAGCGATTACGTCACCGATAACGCAAATGTCAAGGCCGGTCTCACGTATGACGGTGTCATCTGGGCCTTCACGACAGGGCACGCTGCTAACTGGCACCCGTTAACGTGGCTATCACACATGCTGGACTGCCAATTGTTCGGGACCGACGCCGGCTGGCACCACACGACTAATGTGCTGCTGCATATAGCAAATGCGTTGTTGTTATTTGCCGTCCTTAAGCTAATGACTGGCGCGATCTGGCGAAGCGCTTTCGTTGCAGCCTTGTTTGCTCTGCATCCACTCCACGTTGACTCTGCGGCGTGGATTTCGGAACGAAAGGACGTACTAAGCACTTTGTTTTGGATGTTGACGATGGCCGCGTATGTGCGCTATGTCAGACGCCCTTGTGTGAGCCGATACTTAGTGACATTGCTGGCCTTTGCACTGGGGCTCATGGCCAAACCGATGCTCGTGACCTTACCGTTTGTACTGTTGCTTTTGGATTATTGGCCTCTCGGTCGGTTCCAAATCGGCCCGTTCGGTGAGTGTGCTAATGGACAAACAGAAGAGGTAACAAAGGCTCAGCCTCAATGGCGGGTTGTGCGGCGGCTGGTCTGTGAAAAGGTTCCCTTTTTTGCCGTTTCAGTAATGTCAAGTGTTATAACCTTCGTTGTGCAGCGAAGCGGAGGAGCAGTATCACCAATAGAGGATTTCCCACTGCGCGCCCGTCTTCCCAACGTTTCTGTCTCCTATGTAAAATACATCGGGAAAATGATTTGGCCCAGCCGGTTGGCGATATACTACCCCCACCCGGGCTATGCGCTGCCAATATGGCAAGCTGTGGTTGCAGCATTATTCCTGTTGGCGATATCTGTCTTGGTGATTCTGTTGGCTCGAAGGCATAAGTACCTGTTGGTAGGCTGGTTCTGGTATTTGGGAACTCTTGTGCCGGTCATAGGTTTGGTTCAGATAGGCAGTCAGGCAATGGCTGATCGCTACACCTATGTACCTTTGACCGGATTGATTATCATTGTTGCCTGGGCCGTTCCTGATCTGCCGGCAAAATGGCGACATCGAAGAATTGCACTTTCTACCATAGCTTTCACGGTCATTCTGGCCATGTCGATTTGCACCCACTTTCAACTGCGACACTGGCGTAACGGCGAGACTCTTTATGAGCGTGTAATTGCTGTATGGCCGGATGGACTTTCGATGAACACGAAAGCCGAAGTACATAGAAAGCTCGCTCTAAAGGCCACTATGCTGGGCAAACTCGATCAAGCCATCTTGCATCATAAAGAAGTTCTGAGCATTAACCCTCACAACGAAAAGTCATTGAACAGTTTGGCCTGGATACTGGCTACCGCTGCAGATGCCGAGCTTCGCAGTCCCGAAGATGCTATCGACTATGCGCGAAAGGCTTGTATGCTCACCGACTTCCAGGACGCTTTGTTGTTAGATACTTTAGCCGCAGCTTACGCCGCTGCCGGCAGATTCTCCGAAGCTGTGACTATTGCCGAAGAAGCTGTAAAGCTCGCCACAGACGATGAGTCGAGGCAGGAATTTCAAGAACGTCTGGATTTGTTCAAGGTCGGCAAACCTTACATCCAGCCTGCCCGAAAACCACCCTCCGATGTTCGCTCATAATTGGCCACTATAAGACCAATATAATCACAAAAGCTCTTCCAAACAAAAGGAAATGGTGTGCCGTGCACATCCTACCTGCGTTGGGTCTTTTTCAACAGCCTTGCTGTCCCTATTTTGGCGCATCTGCTTTTTGCTGAAATTGCGAATCGAAATACTGCATGACCATTACCGGACCGACATAAGGAGTCCCAACCTTGCTTGGATCGGCGTTCAGCAAGACTACTCGCTCTCTTGCAGACACTTGGATAGCAGGTTTGACGGACTGCCACCCACTCCGACCTGGAACCGAACACATATCCACGTCAGAAAACACAAAGCTATGCAGATTTCCCTGCGTGTCCTTCCAAACGAGCTTTCCCGACCCTCTGCTCAGTTCACCCCACGGATTGAAAGCGAGCTTCCCATTTCCTGTATCAACCAGTGAGAACGTCAAATTCCCTTCACAGGTCCCCCAGCCTGCTGGCAGGTCCTCTACTGCTTCCATTTCGTCGCGCGCACGCTCACTTTGTGTGCTGCATCCGACTACCGCCAAAGCAATACAGGTCGGCAGCATAAGTTGACCAAATACTATCTTTAACATTTCTTTTAGTCCTTTCTCTGCGGATTTCCCATTGACACTCCTTGGGATTTAATACGGACGTTTACCTACTTATATTCCCTATTCAGTTGTTCTACTTTTGTTTATCTGCAGCTTCAGCATCCTTTTTCTTCTTCGGACCTCCTAATGGTCATGAACGAAGCCTAAAACCAGGTAAAAGTCCCCAACTATTCTCAAGATGCGCTCATTTGGTCGCTCATTAATGAGCAATTTACATGAGCCCAGCGGGATTTTCAAGAAGTAAATCCATTGGATTCTTAGTTTTTTTTGGTCGTCGAGCCGTTTTGAAATTGCCCCGATCTGATGAATTGAGCCTTACAATGACACCGAGAATCGGGTACGCCTGTCGGAAGCGTGGCTTTCGGTAGCCAGCATCGAGTATCGAGTATTTCAATCAAAAACGCAGATACCTGCGCACAAAAATCGAAAATTTCAAATTTTTTTTAACTGTCCTTACAGTATCAAGTTACGAGCATCCCGAATCGAGAATCGAGGACTTTTTTCGCATCAATCGTGCAGGTTCCTCCAATAGTAGGGCGGCTGCTTTTCAAGCAGCTCGCGTTTCGGGCCTCCCCACCCGAACCCCTTGTTTTGAAAATTCAGGATTTTCAAATTCGATATTGTTTAGGATTTCGATACGCCTGTTAGAAGCGTATGTTTCCATATTCGTGCTTAGTATTTAGTAACACACGCAGGAGGGCGGATCATCCGCGTCACTTTCGAAATACCAAGCTGGCTTCTGGCACCTTTCGTTTGGTTGCTTCTTTTGTATCGCAGGCTCCGCTACGGCTACACCTTCCGCCGCATACCCCTGACCCAGGGTAAGTATGCCATCGTTGACCCCAATGATTACCGCCAACTCTCCAAACACAGATGGTGTGCCATCAAAATGGGCAGAACTTTTTATGCCGCACGGAGTATCAGAACCAGAGACGGAAGACAGCGTCAACTTGCCATGCACCGTTGTATACTCAAGGTCCCTCATAATATGGTTGTTGACCACATTAACCGCAACGGCCTGGATAATCGAAAGGCAAATCTGCGACCAGCTACTGTTGCCCAAAACGTCCAGAACCGAGGCAAATACAAGAACCGAACCTACGGCTCCCAATACAAGGGTGTCACCTGGCACCGCGAACACAAGCTCTGGCAGGCAGAAATCAGGGTCAACCGCAGGCGGATATTCCTCGGCTCGTTCGATCACGAGGTCCGGGCCGCCAAGGCCTACGACCGTGCCGCTAAAAAATACCACGGCCAATTTGCAGTTTTGAACTTCCCGGAGCCCAAATGTTCCGTATCCTGCCGTCTCCTCCTTCTTGCTCTGCGAATTCTCAACTACCTTATGTACTTTTCCAGCACGTCCCGAGTGCGGCCGGCGGGTAAATTTGCTTCGCTGAATTTCCCGCGTCGCCACCTTTGTTTAGCCGCCGCCGGAACGGCGGCGCAGCCTCCCACGCGTGTCCGGCCCAAGAACACTTCTCCCACCTGTCATTGCATCGGGTATTTAGCATCGAGAACCGAGTATCGAGAATCTGGCATCGAGTATCCCTTGACAGCCCGACCCGTAATACATAAAGTGCCGACAATGGCAAAGACCCTCTACATAATTGACGGCCACGCGCACATTTACGCCGCTTACTACGCTCCGATGCGTCAGCAATTGACCAGCCCATCCGGCGAGCCGACCAAAGCAACCTACATTTTCACCGCCGCCATCTTAGGCCTTATTCAGCGTCAGAAGCCCGATATGCTCGTCGTAGCGCTGGATAGCAAAGCTCCGACTTTTAGAAGCGAAGTTTATCCGCAGTATAAGGCCAATCGTCCACCGATGCCGGACGATATGCCTGCACAGATAAGTCGAATCGAGCAGATCCTCGATGCGATGAACATACCCACGCTGCGGCTGGATGGCTTCGAAGCTGACGATATAATGGGCACCCTCGCAAAAAGGGCAGGCGCCGAGGAACATGACGTTTTCATCTGCTCGAAGGACAAAGATGTCCTGCAGTTGCTCGACGACCATATAAGTACGTTCGATATGAAAACCGGTACTCGCACCGATGTCGCCGCAATGGTCCAGCGTATGGGTGTCACCCCCGCTGAGTTTATTGACTGCCTCGCCCTGCAGGGTGACACCTCAGACAATGTCCCCGGCCTACCTGATGTAGGCCCAAAGACTGCTCTGGACTGGATCCACAAGTACGGCTCAATCGAAAACCTCCGCAAACACATCGACGAAATAAAGGGCAAACGCGGCGACAATCTACGAAAGTTCGAAGACAGCCTTACTTTGAGCAAAGAGCTGGTGACCATTGATTGCAATGTCCCTATACAAATCGACTATAGCGATTTGGCTGTGAAGAAATTCGACAAAGACAAACTCACCCAACTCTTCACAGAACTCGGCTTCACCCGCCTACTCACACAGCTTGGTCTGGCCGGCACCGAGCAGTCAGCATCGAGTATCGAGCATCAAGGATCGAGCATCGAGCATCCCACTTCAGCCAAAACGGTCAGTCACGACTATCAGCTAATAGACACACCGGAGAAATTCAACCGATTCTTTGCTGACCTCAAGAAGCAAGACTTGTTTGCCATCGACACCGAAACCACATCCGTGTTCGCAATGCGAGCCGACCTTGTTGGCCTCAGTTTCTGCTGGTCTGCCCCAGGCGGACAGGAAGCCTTTTACCTTCCCATAAGAGCCCCGATGGGCTCAAAGCATCTTGACCTGTCCACAGTTCGCCCGCAGCTTGCCCCGATACTGGCAGACCAGAACATAAAAAAAGTCGGCCAGAATATAAAATATGACATGCTTGTTCTGCAAAATGACGGCATGCCCATAAAAGGTATCCACTTTGATACAATGGTTGCCTCTTATTGTCTCGACCCTGGCCGTAGCAGCCATTCATTGGACCGGATGGCCCTGGATTTTCTCAACTACGAGTGCATCCCAATCTCAGCCCTTATCGGCAAAGGCAAGAACCAGCTCACCTTTGATATGGTGGACACAGCCACCGCATGTCAGTATGCCGGCGAAGATGCCGACATAACTTACCAGCTCTATCTTTATCTGAAGGACCGCCTCGAAAAAGAACCTCTGCTCAAGAAACTGTTCTACGACGTAGAGATGCCTCTGGTCTCCGTCCTGGCAGCGATGGAATACAATGGCGTGTCCCTCGATACTGCATTGCTTCGGAAAATGTCTAACCAGCTCACGGAGGCACTGAGTCAAGTCACCGACCGAATCTACGAGCACGCCGGCGAGAGTTTCAACATCGACTCACCAAAACAGCTTTCTGTAATTTTGTTTGATAAGCTCAACCTCAAATCTTTTCGCATCGGCAAAGCTGGCCGAAGCACTGAAGCAGCCGTACTCGAACAATTAGCCGACCAGCATCCTATTGTTGAGCTGATTCTCCGTTACCGCACTTTGAGCAAATTGAAAAATACCTACGCCGACAAGCTCGGCTCACTCGTAAATCCGCGAACCGACCGCGTGCACGCCTCCTTCAATCAGACCGTCACCGCCACAGGCCGACTGAGCTCCAGCGACCCCAACCTGCAAAATATTCCCATACGTACCGAACTTGGCCGCAAAATCCGCTCCGCCTTTATTCCAGAAAACAAAAGTGGCTGCATCCTAAGTGCGGATTATTCACAAATCGAATTGCGCCTGCTGGCACATTTTTCAAAGGACGAGGCCCTCACCGCCGCTTTTGCCGCCGACCAGGACATTCATAGCTTTGTTGCCTCACAGATATTCAATGTCCCCATCGAGGACGTGACAAGTGATATGCGTTCGCGCTGCAAAGCGGTCAACTTTGGCATCATTTATGGCCAGGGCCCTTTTGGTTTGTCACGCTCTATTGGAATAAGCCAAGCTGAGGCTAAGAAGTTCATTGAAGATTACTATGCCCGCTACAGTTCAATCCGGCAATTTATGGACGATTGCATTGACAAGGCCAAGCGTACCGGTTACGCCGAAACGATTCTGCACCGCCGCCGAAACATCCGAAATCTCGATAGCAAAAACAGCGGCAAACGCTCACAAGCCGAGCGCCTCGCAGTCAACACCGTTATTCAAGGCTCAGCGGCAGATCTAATAAAAGTGGCCATGATAACCATCCAGGGAAGGATCGACGCCGAGAAGCTGCCCGTGCGTATGATTTTGCAAGTC
>DAOWID010000317.1 GCA_030641115.1 Planctomycetota bacterium
CCGACCAGAAAGAGAAAACTACTGCTGCATAAGGCTGAAATCCACAGAATAAGAACCAAGCTCGAACAGCGAGGATTTACGTTTGTGCCGCTGCGGATTTATTTTAGCGGCAGGGGCCTGGCAAAAATCGAGCTGGCGCTGGCCAGAGGCAAGAGACAATACGATAAACGAAAGGCAATCACCGAGCGCCAGCAGAAGCAGGATGTCGATAGAAGTATGAAGAAGTACCGAACAAGAGGAAAAAGAAAAAACTAAGAGCCTGTAACAAAATGAATACATGTTTGTATTGTCATTGCAAGTCCGCCGGAGCCGGACGAAGCAATCTCTATTTAGCCTGCGGTTTTACCGCAGGTTTTGACCGACAAAATCGCAGTTGACACAGTAATAGGGGTCTTTGAAAATGGCTGAAGAAGAGAAACAAGAAAAGAAGATTATAATCGATGAGGATTGGAAAAAAGAGGCCAAGCGTGAGAAGGAGATATTAGCGGCAAAGGAAGAGGCCGAGAAGGAAAAGGCCCCGCAAACAGAAAGGCCGCCCGGGCCGTTGCCCAAGGGCAATTTTGCCGCACTGGTCAGTATGCTCACCACGCAGGCACTGTTTGCCTTGGGCCTGCTGCAGGTAAAGGGACAGGATAAAAAAGAGCCGGACCTCCAACTGGCAAAATACAATATCGACATGCTCGAGACCCTTGAGGCCAAAACAAAAGGCAATTTAACCGAACCGGAAGAGAACGTCCTTAACAATACGCTCAATGAGCTTCGTATGGGCTACGTTCAGATCGCAGATCAAGCACCGCCAGAATCTGAGTAATAAGAGCAGACTGGCAAGGACAACTAGCGTTGGCTGATATATTAGACAAGATAATCACTGACAAAAGGGCTGAAGTAAAGCACAGGCAGTCCGAGAAGAGCCTCGAGCAGCTTAAAGAACAGATTCGCTCGATGCGTAAGTGTCGCAACTTCTATAAAGCTGTGACCAAGCCCAACGCACGCGGCATCAACGTTATTGCGGAGGTCAAAAAGGCCTCGCCGTCGGCTGGGGTGATTCGCGAGAATTTCGATCCGGTTGCGATCGCTCGCACGTACGAGAGATGTGGTGCTGATGCGATCAGCGTTCTTACCGATGAGAAGTATTTCCAAGGCCGGCTCGAATACGTGCAGCAAATTAAAGAGGTGGTTGCTCTGCCGATTCTGCGAAAAGACTTTATCGTCGACCAGTGGCAGGTGTATGAATCCCGAGCCGCTGGCGCCGACGCGGTGTTGTTAATAGCCGAAGCCCTAAAGCCCGGGGAGCTGATGGACCTGATGATAACGGCGACAGAGTTGACGGTGACGGTGCTCTTGGAAATTCACCAGGCCGATACACTACTGAAGGTCCGCAGCCTCATTGGCTTCCCCAAGAAAGGCTACAGCGTTCTGGGGATAAACAACCGCAATCTCACCACGATGCAGGTGGATTTGAATACGACCAGCCGATTAGCAGGACTCCTCGATAACAAGAACACGCTAATTGCCGAAAGCGGCGTAAAAACGCGAGCCGACGTAGAAAAGCTAAAGGACATCGGTGTAAGAGCGGTTCTGATTGGCCAGACTCTCTGCGAACACCCCGACATAGAAGAAAAGTTCACCGAACTGTTCGGGTAAGAGCACTTCTCTGTATGCACTGTCCGGCCACGCAGACAAAGTGTGAACTAATAGCAATGCTATCTACTGATTGCTGATTGCCTGAGCCTGTCATTCTTGCGACTGTGTGGCAGCCTCAATCCGCCATAGGCGGATTGGGGATGGTCGCACGCGATAATATGTACTTTATTTTTGTGAACGGTTCTGCTGTGCCTTTTGAATCCTGGCCCATTGGTCACGCAGCGTAACTGTCCGATTGAACACCAGCTTTTCATCGGAGCTATCGGCGTCAACACAGAAATACCCGAGTCTCTCGAATTGGTATCGACTTAGCGGTGCCGCGCCCGCAAGAGACGGCTCGATTCGGCAGTCTGCCAGCACTTCCAAAGAGTTTGGATTCAGGTTCGCTTTGAAATCCTCACCTTCGGCTACATCATCAGGGTTTTCCTTCGTGAAGAGAGGGTTGTAGAGTCGGATTTCAGCTTTGAGCGCGTCCGGTGCCGAGATCCAGTGCAACGTTGACTTGACTTTGCGACCGTCGGGAGCATCACCACCCCGCGTAGCCGGGTCGTATGTGCAGTGCAGCTCAACCACCTCGCCGTTAGCATCCTTAATGACTTCCGTACAGCGCACAAAATACGCGTATCGCAGCCGGACTTCCCGGCCTGGCGCCAGGCGGTAGAACTTCTTCGGCGGCTCCTCCATAAAATCTTCCCGCTCAATATAAAGCTCTCGTGAGAAAGGAACCTTCCGTGTGCCGGCGCTTGGGTCTTCCGGGTTATTGATGGCCTCCATTTCTTCCACCTGGCCTTTGGGGTAGTTGTCGATTATGACTTTTAGTGGCCAAAGCACAGCCATCACCCGCGGGGAGGTCTTATTCAAATCCTCTCGTACGCAGTGTTCCAATAGTGCGATGTCAACCGTACTGTTGAACTTATTGACGCCGATGCGCCTGCAGAAATTGCGAATCGCCTCCGGTGAGTAGCCGCGTCTTCGCAGCCCGCAGATGGTCGGGAGCCGCGGATCGTCCCAGCCGCTGACGAGTCCATCGCGCACTAACTGCAACAGCTTGCGCTTGCTCATCACAGTGTAAGACAGATTCAGCCGGGCAAATTCGATCTGCTGCGGATGATAGACACCTAATTCCTCGAGGAACCAATCATACAACGGGCGATGATTCTCAAATTCCAGTGTACAGACCGAATGCGTAATTCGTTCGATAGAATCCTCCAGCCCATGTGCCCAGTCGTACATCGGATATATGCACCACTTATCGCCCGTGCGGTGATGTGTCGCGTGCAGGATCCGATACGTGACCGGGTCGCGCATATTCAGGTTAGGATGCGACATGTCGATTTTCGCTCGCAGCGTTCGCGACCCATCCGGCAATTCACCTTTCCGCATCCTCTCGAACAGGTCGAGATTCTCTTCGACGCTGCGGTTGCGATAAGGACTGTCCCTGCCCGGCTCAGTCAACGTACCGCGATACTCCCTTATTTGCTCCGGCGTCAGGTCGCAAACGTAGGCCTTGCCCTTCTTTACAAGCTGCACCGCGTACTCATACATCTGCTCGAAGTAGTCCGAGCCAAAATATAACCGGTCGTTCCAGTCCCAGCCGAGCCAGCGAACGTCCTCCATGATGGACTTGACGTATTCTTCTTCCTCCTTTTCCGGATTGGTATCGTCAAACCGCAGATTGCATTGACCATCACACTCCGCTGCGATGCCGAAATTAAGACAAATGCTCTTGGCATGTCCGATGTGCAGATACCCGTTCGGCTCAGGCGGAAAACGAGTCACAACCCGCCCGCCCCACTTGTTTGTCTTCAAGTCCTCAGCAACAATCTGCCGAACAAAGTCCAGCTTTTGCTCCGTATCAGCCTTATCCTTATCGCTTCTGCCCCTGTCGTTTTGCCCTTTCCTATTTGCTACGTCCACGTCTGCAGTCCCCACTTTTGACATTAGCTAAACCCAATTATGAACGCAAGAATCGCGCACATTTTAGCACATTGTCGCTGTTCATAACAGCCAGCTACAACTTTGTGCAAAAACATATGTAGAATTGACGAAGGATTTGTAAATTGCATCTGTTGGATCTCAGCCCTGATCCTTATCCAAAAAAGCCCTTGTGGCTTTGCTTAATTGGGGCACCTTGTTTCGTACAACGTCCCAGAGAATGTCATTGTCAATACCGAAATATGCGTGCGCCAGCATGTCTCTTAGGCCGGCCGCTTTTCGCCATTCGATATCCGGCAGTTCTCTTCTTATATCTTTGGAGATATGTTTGGCGGCCTCCCCTATAATCTCCAAATTCCGGACAATTGCGTCATACGTCTTTTCGTCCTGTATCAAACCGGACTGGTTAAGACCTTGGCTGAACCGCAAAATCTTCTCGCAGCTTTCAGCAATATCCTGCAAGTACATTATTTCATCACGCGACATCGATAATCTCGGCCTCAATTGCTCGGCGGATCTGCGGACGAATTGCTTTGTCGGTCACAAGGTCAACTCTTGTCCCTAACAGTTCCTCCAGATAGAACTTCAAGTCCATAAAAGCATCAAAGCTGGCTTTTCCGTCAAATACAACCAGCACATCCACATCGCTCGTCTCGGCTGACTCACCGCGAACTACCGACCCAAAGATGCAAAGCCTCTTGACCGAAAAACGCTGTCGGATTTCTTCTATGCGCCCCTTAAGCTGTGCCACAACAACCTGTTTACTCATAAGCAATCTCCCTGTTATCAGCCGCACATTTTAGCATATCCTGGCGTACAAGACACCCAAAAATATTAGTCAAACACAACATATGGCGAGAATTAGTGAGGGATATGCTTTTCTATTCTTGCGTCTTGGAAGTGTAAATTCATTCGCTGTTGCCTATTCTTGACAATGGTCCTAATATGACTTATCCTTATCTTTCGCGTATGTTCCGATATTGACGAGGTATAGGATGGTAGTAACACGTTTCGCGCCGTCACCGACGGGTTATCTGCACGTGGGCGGAGCGCGTACGGCCCTTTTTAACTGGCTTTGGGCCAGGCATACCGGCGGCAAATTCATCCTGCGAATCGAAGATACGGATGTTAAACGCAATACGCCTACAGCCGTCCAGCAGGTCATAAACGATCTGCGATGGCTCGGCCTGGATTGGGACGAGGGGCCCGAAGTTGACGGGCCGAACGGGCCATATCTGCAGTCTCAGCGAAGGGACATCTACGACAAGTATATAAAACAACTTATCGACGAACAAGAGGCCTACTATTGTTTCGACACGCCTGAGCAGCTTGATGCACTTCGCAAAGAGGCCCAGATCCAAAAGAAGAACTTCATTTATCCCCGCCCCAAGGATTTCCCCGATGCCACTGGCACTGAGAAGGCCCGGGCCGAAGGCAAACCTGTCACAGTACGCTTTGCTGTGCCGCAGGGCGAAACAATTCTGGTTCAGGATGTGGTGCGCGGCGAAGTTAGCTTCTCCAGTGAGCAGATTAGTGATTTCATCATACAAAAAAGCGATGGATTTCCAACCTACAACTTCGCCTGCGTAGTTGACGACTATCTGATGAAGATATCCCACGTCATCCGTGGCCAGGAGCATCTTATGAATACGCCTGGACAGCAGGCATTATGGAAAGCTCTGGGGTTTGGTGACCTTCCTAAGTACGCCCACATGTCCGTTACCGTCAGCGACACGGGCGGCAAACTTTCCAAACGTGAGCGTCCGAAAGCTTTGTGGAATGCGATCAAGGATCTACCAGAAGACTATCTCTATGATGATTTATGTGATGTTGCTCGAATCAATGAGAATGAAATGAAAAATTTCATAAGGCGGAAAGTTAGTCCGGATATGGCCGCCATCGATGCGATAGCTAAATTCATCGGCGTGCATTTGCCTGAGATTAACGTTGTCGATTTCTTCCGCAGCGGTTATCTGCCCGAAGCGATGGTGAATTTCCTTGCACTCCTTGGCTGGAACCCCGGAGACCAGCGCGAGATTATGCCGCTCGACGAGATCATTGAAGCCTTTGATTTGACAAGACTGACAAAGAGCAACAGTTTATTCGACCGCGATAAGCTTGTCGCTTTTAACACCGAGCACATCCGGATGACTTCGGGCACCAGGCTCCTCCAACACTGTGAGGATTATTTGAAGGTTATCCAATCGCCCCTTGTTAGCGCCGATGATAAGATGCTCCGGAGAATTATAGAGATTTGTGCAGGTGCGAGAACCTTAGCTGATATCGAGCGCAAGAGCAGATTTTTCTTCATAGACAACGACCAGCTAAAGTATGATGACAAAGCAGTTAGGAAGGTTCTGTTGAAAAATGACGGCTTGGCAATCCTGCAAATTGTTCGCGACAGACTTGCGGCTATGGATGAGTTTACTCAAGAAAATATTGAAAATATGCTGCGCAGCTTAGCGGCAGAAAAACAGGTTGGCCTGGGCAAAGTCGCTCAACCTTTGCGTGTCGCCCTTTGCGGGACTACAATCAGCCTGCCGATTTTCGACTCGGTCCAAATGTTAGGCAAAGAAAGGACGTTGACGCGAATAGACATCACTCTGAGCCAATTTGGGGAAAACGGCCACGTGCGATAGAGTCCAAACATGGGCAATTCAAAGGAAAAACAGAGAGTTAAGCAAAGGTTCAGAAATCAGCTTCTGAAACACGTAGGATTATTCAACCAGGCGGTTTCAACTGATAACGGCGACTGGATAGTGAAGGGCTTCATTGACATCGCAAAGAACATTTACACCATCTCAGCGGATACAAAAGTCATTTCAAAGATAATGGAGCTTCTTCTTTTTCCGAAAATTTGTGAGTTTGCTGGGGCCCATAGCTATAAAATGGTCCTTTCTAAGGAGCAGAACTTCTATCCGGACATTTCATTTGTTGATAGTGGTGGCCGCAGATTTGCCCTTGATCTCAAGACCACTTATAGGAAAACTAAGAACACTGTGAACGGTATGACATTGGGAGCATTTACAGGGTATTTCCGAGATCGAAGAAGCACCAAGAATATCACCTTTCCTTACGATGACTATATTGGTCACTTTGTTCTGGGTGTTGTTTACTCTAGGACAGATGTTGCTTCGGACGAGAGAAATATTTACCATTTGGAAGACTTGAAAAACATAACATCGGTGATCCATGATTTTACCTTTTTTGTTCAGGAAAAATATAGAATAGCCCTCGACCGCCCAGGTAGTGGTAACACTAAGAACATAGGCTCTGTCACCAAAATTGACGACTTGATACATGGCAAAGGACCATTTTCTTATCTTGGAGAGCATATTTTTGACGACTATTGGATGTATTACCTCACGAAAGACATGGCAAGAGCTATTGATTTGAAGAAGCCACCTTACAAAAACCTGCAAGAATACAAAGAATACAAGAGGCTAAAAAGGTAAGCTGTGCGCGCGAGAACAAGTGTTACAGATCGGCGGCAGATGGTCTTCATAGAAGACGATGCAATATTTCCATCGACGCGGTTTCAGGGCAGTAAACTCAAGATAGTCGAATGGATTTGGGACGCGATCAAAGATCTGAACTTTGACACCGTTCTTGACGCCTTCGGCGGCACGGGAAGTGTCGGCTACATGCTAAAAAGTAAAGGCAAGCAGGTTACGTATAATGATATACTGAAGTTCAACTGGTATATTGGAAAGGCGCTTATTGAGAACAGCAAGATCAAACTCTCAGAACAAGATGTAGGCTTTCTTCTTATGAAACACAAGAACGTTAAGTACCCGACCTTTATCCACGACACATTCAAAGACATCTATTTTACTGATGAAGAGAATCAATGGATAGATATGGTTGCCGCCAATATATCCTTGCTTGATGACTTCTACAAAAGGGCCGTTGCATATTTTGCACTGTTTCAAGCCTGCATTATTAAGAGACCTTTCAATCTTTTTCACAGAAAGAATCTCTATCTACGATTCTCTGACGTAAAAAGAAATTTCGGTAACAAAACCACTTGGGATAAACCTTTTGAAGTCCATTTCAGACAGTTTGTCGCTGAAGCTAATCAGGCGGTCTTCTGCAATGGTCGACAAAACAAGACTGTAAATTTGGATGTCTTTGAGGCACAAGGCGAGTTTGACCTCGTATATGTTGATACACCCTACATCTCACAAAAAGGAATTGGGGTTGATTACCTCAGTTTCTACCATTTCTTAGAGGGATTGGTCAATTACACCCAATGGCCTCAGATGATTGAGTATAAAACAAAGCACAAAAGGTTAAAGGGAAATACTTCTGTTTGGATAAGTAAGAATAGAATTATTCAGGCTTTTGACCAACTGTTTGAGAAATTTCAAGACAGTATTATTGTTGTTTCCTACAGGGCTGACGGAATTCCTTCGATCACTCAGCTTATAACTCTCCTTAAGAAGCATAAAGCCGAAGTTCAAGAGCTAAAACGACAAAGCTACAAATATGTTCTAAGCGCAAACGACTCGGAAGAAGTGCTCTTGATAGGAAAATGAACTAATGCCGCTGTTGGTAACAGGCTCAATAGCTATTGACACGGTCAGAACGCCACATGGTGTCAGCGAGAACTGCATTGGTGGCGCGGCTGTGTATTTTAGCCTGGCTGCCAGTTTCTTCAGCCCGGTTAGACTTGTAGGTGCTATCGGCTCGGATTGCCCATTTCATTTTGACAAAGTTTTTGCCGGCAGAAACGTTGATCTAACTGGTTTGGAAATAAGAGAAAACAGCAAGACCTTTCGCTGGGCCGGCACCTACGCTGATAATATGGACGACAGGAAAACGGACCACATGGAATTAAACGTGCTCGCCGAAGACCCGCCGAAAGTACCCGGTTCGTTTAAGGATAGTAGGTACGTATTTCTTGCGAACACGGCACCGAACTTGCAGCTCGAATTGATCGAGCAGGTTGGAAGCCCCGTTTTCGTAGCGGCCGACACAATGAATTGCTGGATAACCGACCATATCAAGGACCTAAAGCGGCTGCTTAGCATAATCGACTGCTTGATAATCAACGCCGACGAGGCTAAGATGCTGGCTGGAGAGCTTAATCTCATCAGTGCCACTGAGAAGATTTTACAGATGGGGCCAAGGATCGTGATTGTCAAAAAAGGTGAGTCGGGTGCAATAATGTGTGATGCTGATGGTGGAAGGTTTATTCTGCCGGCTTACCCGGCGACTGAAGTAAAAGACCCCACCGGTGCGGGCGACAGCTTCGCGGGCGGGCTAATGGGCTATCTGGCACAAAGTGGCAACGCCGACTTTGCCACGCTCAAAACCGCAATTGCGTATGGCACAGTAGTCGCCTCATTCGCAATTGCTGATTTTTCGGTGAATGGATTGACCTGCCTTAGCAGAACTGATATCGATAGCAGATTCAAGACTTTGCGAAGCCTGACAAGTTTTTAGGCGGCAGATAAAATGCGAGTGTTTATAGCGACAGACATGAGCCAGGAAATCAGAAAAGGCCTGGGCGATTTGCAGAGCGAGCTGCAGAGCAAAGTTGATGCCAAGAGAGGCGATCTCAAATGGGTAAAGCCGGAGAATATACATCTGACGCTCAAATTCCTCGGTGAGATTAAGGATGAGCAGCTTGTTGACGTCTGCAACGTTGTCCAAGACGTTGCCGGCAGACACGAGAGATTCGAGCTGGACATAGAAACGGTCGGCTCTTTCGGCGGCAGAAGCGCCAGAGTCTTGTGGATCGGGGTAGGTCGAGGAGGTGATCATCTTCTGCCGCTGCAAAAGGATCTTGAGCAGCGATTGGCTTCCGCTGGCTGGCCGGCCGAAGCCAGAAAGTTCACCGGCCATTTGACGCTCTGCAGGATAAGGAACCCGCGAATAGGTGCCAAGCTGGCAGCAATGACCGAAGAATACAGGGATTTTCAGCTCGGGACTATGCTGGCTGATTCGGTCTCGGTCTACCAGAGCCAGTTGACGCCGACCGGCCCAATCTATACTGTGTTAGGTAACTACAAATTGCAGTGAAGTGGAAAGCTTAAAGCTGAAAATATATTAGCTTCAAGTATTTTAACTCTGAAAGGAAAGAAGTGAGTTTTCAATTTTGAGTTATGGCCTTCAACTTTTGGTTTTAAGCTTTTAACCCTCATGGTATTGGAGATTTTCAAGATGGCCAAGACAAAAAAAGTTGAAACGGCTCCGGCAGCAACCGGCAAGGAAACCGCCCTGCAGCGTGTGATTGCCCAGATCGAAAAGCAATACGGCCAGGGCGCTATCATGCAGATGGACGAGCACAAGTATGCAAAGATTGAGGGCATTGGTACCGGCTCGTTATCGCTGGACATCGCGCTTGGCGGTGTCGGCATCCCACGGGGCAGAGTCAGTGAATTGTTCGGGCCCGAGTCGTCCGGCAAAACCACCCTCGCACTTCATATCATTGCAAATGCCCAACGCGCAGGTGGCGTGGCTGCATTTATCGATGCCGAGCACGCCCTGGATACGACCTGGGCAAAAAGTGTCGGCGTCGATGTCAGCAGTTTGCTGATTAGCCAACCGGACACCGGCGAGCAGGCACTTGAAATTACCCAACTGTTAATTGAGTCCAATTCCATCGATGTCATAGTTATCGACTCGGTTGCTGCCCTAACACCAAGAGCAGAGATTGAAGGCCAGATGAGTGACACCCAGGTAGGGTTGCAGGCAAGGTTGATGAGCAAGGCGATGAGAAAGCTCACCGGCATTATTAGTAAGAGCAAAACTGCACTTGTGTTTATAAACCAAATCCGGATGAAGATCGGGGTGATGTTCGGCAACCCGGAAACTACAAGCGGCGGAAGGGCACTGAAATTTTACTGTTCTGTGCGAATCGATCTTAGACGCATAACGACCATAAAGGATAACACCGGTGCGGTGGGTAGTAGAGTGCGGGCCAGAGTCGTAAAGAACAAAATCGCACCGCCTTTCCGTGATGCCGAATTCGACATCATGTTCGACAGCGGGATCAGCTACGAGGGTGATTTGCTAGATTTGGGGCTCGGCTGCGACGTGGTTGAAAGAAGCGGCGCCTGGCTAAACTATGGCGAGATGCGGCTCGGCCAAGGCAGAGAAAACGCCAAAAAATTCCTCACCGACAACAAGGACCTCTGCGAGGAGCTTAAACGTAAGGTCTTGGCTGCAAAAGGTTTAGTAACTGATAATTGATTATCGTCCATCGATTACTGCAAAAGACCCCAGAAATAGCCGATAAGCAACGATAGAAGTGTTCTGTAGGACAACGAATGCTAACTGCAAAGGAAATTAGAACCGGCTTCATAGATTTTTTCAAGAGCAAGGACCATCAGTTTGTCCCCAGCTCACCGATAGTGCCCATAGACGATGAGACTCTGCTTTTCGCCAACGCAGGAATGAATCAGTTCAAGGATATCTTCCTGGGATTGGCGTCTGCCGAGTATCCAAGGGCGGTCAACAGTCAAAAATGTCTGCGGGTAAGCGGCAAACACAATGACCTGGAAGAAGTGGGCAAGGACACGTATCACCACACATTTTTTGAGATGCTGGGCAATTGGTCGTTCGATGATTACTTCAAGGCTGAAACAATCGAATGGGCCTGGCACCTCCTTACAAACGTTTGGGGCATTGGGCCGGACCGCCTGTGGGCAACAGTCTTTGCAGGCGACAAAAACGATGGCCTGCCCAAAGATGACGAGGCCGCTAAGCTGTGGACCAAAGTGACACCAATATCTGCTGAGAAGGTTTTGGAATTCGGCAGAAAAGATAATTTCTGGGAAATGGGTGACACAGGCCCTTGCGGGCCTTGTAGCGAAATACATATCGACCTTGGCCCTGATGCGTGTGATAAAAAGGATGTGCCGGGTCACACGTGCGCCGTCAACGGTGGGTGCAGCCGATTCATCGAACTGTGGAACCTGGTCTTCATACAATACAATCGCACGGACGATCACAAGCTCACCCCGCTCGGTGCTAAATACGTTGACACCGGTGCCGGCCTGGAAAGAATCGCTGCGGTACTGCAGAAAAAACCGAGCGACTACGATACCGATTTATTCATGCCTACAATCGGCCGCATCGGTGACATAACCGGCCACAAATACACTTCTCAGCTCGCCAATAAGACTGACAACGCGTTCAGAGTCATCGCCGACCATATTCGCGCAGTTGCCTTCGCGATAACCGACGGAGCTACGCCTTCGAACGAAGGACGTGGCTATGTGATTCGCCGAATACTCCGTCGCGCTTCAAGGTTTGGCAGAGAACTGGGCATGCACGAGCCGTTCATGTACAAGCTCGTGCCGGTAGTCGTTGATTGCTTAGGCGATGCGTTTGACGAGATAAAGGCAAGGGCAGACCACGTATCAACGGTAATTGAAGCTGAAGAAGCCAGCTTCGGCAGAACACTGGATAGAGGCATTGAAATATTCACCACCGCCGCCGAGCGGGCCGAAAAAGCCGATGAGAAAACCGTCAGCGGCGAAGATGCCTTCCAGCTTTACGACACTTATGGCTTCCCGCTCGACTTGACCGAGCTCATGGCTGAAGAACGCAGCCTCAAAGTCGATACAGCTAAGTTTGAAGAATTGATGGAAGAGCAAAGGCAGCGCGCAAGAGCAGCGCAAAAGAGCGATTCACTAACGGTGACTTTGACTGACACCGAGCTGCCGGTTACCGAAGATATGTCCAAATACCATGCAGACACTTGTGACGCTAAGATAGTCGGCTGGATCGATGACGAAGGATTCAAGGACCAGAGCGAGATCGAAACGGACGGCGAGATCGGCCTCATTCTTGACAAAACCTGTTTCTATGCAGAAGCTGGTGGCCAGGTCGGGGATTGCGGCGTTATCAAATCCGACAATGCTCAATTCGTTGTTGAAAATACAATAAAGATAGCTAACTGCGTAATTCACCGAGGCAAAGTTGCTGAAGGCTCGTTTGGCACTGGCCAAAACGTCAAAGCGATCGTCAGCAAGGACAGAAATTCGGTTAAGAAAAATCATACCGCCACGCATTTGCTGCAATGGGCACTGCAGCAGGTGCTCGGCAAATCCGTGACGCAGCAGGGAAGTTTCGTCGGCCCTGACTATTTGAGATTTGATTTTACCTATCCCAAGGCGCCTACAGCCGAGCAGCTACGGGAAGTTGAGAATCTGGTCAGAGAAAAAATCGCCGCGGACCTGCCTGTAACATGGGCAGTACTGCCGAAGGAGCAGGCCCAGCAACTCGGCGCAATGGCGCTATTCGGCGAAAAGTATGGCAACGAAGTGCGGGTAGTCGCCCTCGGCGCCGAGGCCGAAGGACAAATCGCCCATGCCTTTAGCCGGGAGTTCTGCGGCGGCACGCACGTCGACAGGCTCGGCTCTATTGGCGGCTTTAAGATAACCAAGGAAGAGAGCATCTCCGCGGGTGTGCGCAGAATCACCGCACTGACCGGCTCAGGACTGACCGCCTATCTTGAAAAAGCAAGTGACATTGTAGATAAGCTCTCAGCCATACTGAAGGCTCCTTCCGATGCGCTGACAGAGAGAGTCCAGCAGTTAATAAAGGAAAACAAAAAGCTCGCAAAAGCACTCAAATCGGGCGGAGCGGGAGGAGGCCCCGACACGATGGCCGAGGCAAAACAGCTTCTTCAAAAGTGCGAAAAGATAGACGGGACTTCTATTATCGTTGGCAAGATATCGACAACTTCCGTCGAGCAGGCCCGAGAGGCTGTGGACATGCTCAAAAAGAAAGCAAAATCCGCAGCTATTGTCTTGGCCTTCGACGATGACGGAAAGGCAACATTGTTAGCCGGGATGACCAATGATGTGATCCAGAGAGGCCTAAAGGCCGGCGACGTAGTCAAGGCAATCGCGCCGATTGTTGAGGGCGGTGGTGGAGGCCAACCGCAAATGGCGCAGGCCGGCGGAAAAAAACCCGAAAATATCGACGATGCCCTTACTATGGCCGCCGAACTGATAAAAGGAAAGTTGGCGAGCGCTTAAGAATTTGTTTTCATTTGTAAAGCGGTGGGATGCAAGTCGAACGGAGGGTTGGTACGAGAGGTTCGAGAGACAAAACACGTATGATCGAGTTTCACTGCAAGAACTGTGGCCAGACACTTAGTGTCTCTGACACCCATGCCGGCAAAAGAGCCAAGTGTCCCAAGTGCAACAACAGAGTTTCCATTCCGGAAGCGCAAGCCAGCGGTGCCGCTACGGATCAAGACGATACAGAACCTGTCACAAAAGCTTCTCCTTACAACCTGACCCTTCTGGATGTCTCGCAACAGGTCAAGGCCCAAAACCAACCAGCCGAGCAGCCTGTCCTTGACGAGACCGCTTACGAGCAGCTCCGCAGGCTCCAGGGCAGCCTTGTAACATATAGAAGCGACCAAATCCCCCAACGCAGACTTCCCTGGATTATCGACATATTTCTATATCCTATAAGCAAGCCCGGCTTGATAACGCTCGGCCTTATTATAGGGGTACGGCTATTCATCAAATTTCTGGGGCTGACACTTACCTTTGCTGCGTTAGGATTCGCACCTTTGCTAATTGTGGCTACGTTCGTCGTAATTGTAGGTTATCCTATAAGGGTGATTCTCTGGCTGTATTTCTATTGGTACTTTTGTGAATGCATCCGCGAAAGCGCAGCCGGCCAATTACGGGCACCTGAGACGATAGGCAATGTGCCCGGCTTGGGCGAGATGTTATCCCGATTGCTCAGAACACTTGTTTGCCTGATTATTTTCTTTGGGCCGGTCCTTATTCGCTTCCAATATAACAGAGCGACTGACATGGTCTTCTGGATTTTGTTGAGCTATGCGTTATTCTTGTTTCCGGTAGCCCTACTCGCCGTTGTCATGTTTGACTCTCTTCGGGGCCTGCATCCTTTCCTGCTCATCGGCTCGATATTCAGTACGTTCTTTCAGTACTGCGGCTTAGTCCTATTTATTGCCGCGGGTGTGTTCGTCCTTTTATCCGTGCCCATCACGCGGGAGGCGCTCATCTCGCGTTTCATCCTTCGTTGTGTCTGTATCTACACGTCCTTGGTCGCAGCCCACCTGCTCGGACGCTTTTATTGGCGTTATCAGGAAAAACTCAACTGGGAAGTATAGTCTGCCACCGTCAAGGCCGTACGTCGTACAAAAAGTTAGTTCTTGACGTGGGCGCAAAAGTCAATATAGTGGCGTTATGAGCTCGTCAATATAATGGAGGTTATTATGGCCCGGAACAAGCACCAAAAAAGAGCAATTGTAATCTTGTGTGTCGCTACTTTTCTGTTTATTTCGACTGGCTGCAAGAAGGAAACGCCAGGCCAAGCCCGCCGGCAAGCCCCAGGCCCCGCCGACGGATTGGTTGTTGAGCTGGGTGTCGGCATCGGGCCGGTTAAGTTCGGAATGTCAAGAGATCAGGTCATAGAGCACTTTGGTAAGCCTGACAACATCAAAGGCAAAGATATGGGCCTGGACTATATCTCTTCGAAAGGCTTGAGCTTTTTGGTGCATCCTGCCAAGGGCCTGATTAGCATTGACTGCTGGTCAAAAGAATACCCCTTCCCACTTGCCGAAATAGCCACTTTCGTCGGCAGGACAAAAGAGGGCATTGCCATGGGAGCCAGCCGCAAGAAAATTGAGGCCGTCTACGGCCAGCCGAGCAGCGCTACTACGCAAGGCCCATTGACCGTGCTGCAATATGATGACTTCGCAGTGCTTTTCACCGTCAAATCAAATCACCTGGTTAAGTTTTCAACGTACGCGCTAAATTGAGCATCCGGTGGTGGCAAACACCGTAAGCAAAACTCTTGTTCTAATTGCGGAAAGGCCAACGCCGTGAAAATAATTGAAGATCTGCAGCTCGAAGTCAAACGCAAACTGCCCTGGATTATAGACATATTCCTTTATCCGCTAAGCGCATCCGGCATCGTTCATCTTGCGTTTTTTGGGCTTGCACCGCCTCTGCTTGGCTTGGTCCACAAATTCATTCTTTCACGTTTCCTCATAGGTCTAATAATTGCTGCTTTGCTCTATATAATGCTTATCGGTTACGCATTCTATTACCTTTCATATTGTATTTTTGACAGTTCCAAAGGTGGCAGGCGGGCGCCGGATATTTCAATCCAGCACACACCTGATAAGTCAGAGATCATTTCACAGTTGTTTCTAATCTTAGCTTGTATTGCTGTTTGCTTTTGGCCTATCGCCGTGTACCATCTTCTCACCAAGCGAACTGATTTGATTTTCTGGGTGTTGTCCGCGTGCGGAATATTCTTTTTCCCGATGGCGCTGCTGGCAGGTGTCTTATTTGATGCGACCCATGCACTGAATCCAGTATTTATAGTCTGCTCGATATTCAAAACATTGTGCAAATACTGTGGACTCGTTCTGTTCTTTTGTGTTCTTGGCGGACTGACCGCTAAAATCATTTCGGACATATCCAGTCTGCCGAAACCTCAAGATATGCTTGGAGCGGTGATGCAAATATTCTTGATTTTGAATTATTTCTTTAGCGCAGCCTTCATCTATAAAGCAATCGCCTTTATTTACCTCGCAATGGTTGCAGCCCATCTATTGGGCAGCTTTTACTGGTGGCATAAGGATAAACTCAACTGGGGTCTGTGACTTTTATCAAGAGTTTTGCAAAAGTTCAGTTTTATGATCAAGTTTCAATGCAGAAAATGTGGTAAAAGACTCGCGATTGCAACCATAGCGGCGTAATACCGTTGGCACAGTTCGCCAAAGCCATCGATGTCGCCGTTCATAGCTGCTTCGATCAATCTTGTTTCCAACTTGTCCGGCACGCTTGAAAGGTTAACCTCCAAATCGTATATCGCTGTCCCAGGGACTCCTTAGGAGAATCAGCGTCCGTTATACTGTCTCATTTTAAGCTGAAAATAAGCGCGAAAAAAATCCCTTCTACAATTTTTCAGACATTTTATGTGCTATGGGAGCAAAATCCGCATAAAAAACGATTTCTACACCAAAAGTTCCACTCATTGTCTATAATCACAAAAGAACCCAAAAAATGGCCGCGAAGACACGAAGTCACAAAGAAATAGTTTACCACAGATTCGCCGGATTACACCGATTGACACGAAATCGCGATGGACGAGCGATGCCTGTCCTGAGCGAAGTCGAAGGGAAGGACGGTAAATGATTAGCCCTGCCACCCGTGGGCAGGGCTTTTCTTTATGCACAATCATTGTGCGGTTCTATCCGTTCCATTGGTTTTCCGTTTAGCCGGAAATTGAGCCTTGCAGTTTTTGAAAAAAAAAGAGTATAATTACAAACCACTATAAACTAACGTTTATCAGCCGTAGTCCGATTTACAAGACGTAGGCGGGACTATTAGTATATCTTGTATATTATTATGTTAGTTTCGCACAGGACTTATAATTATGATTATGTCTAATATTCCACCTACACCCGATGAAATTGCCAAAGCTCTCGTTGCTGCTCAGGAACAAAAGGGTCAACAGTCTTACGAATATGATGTCTTTCTCAGTTATGCAACTCCTGACAAAGAAAGGGCTAAACAGATTGGATCAGCTCTCCAGGCGAAGGGCCTTAACTGCTTCATGGCATGTAAGAATGTAAGCGGCGGTGACGATTTCAGTGATAAGATTCGCCTAGCTTTACTGAATTCTCGTGAAATGTGTCTTTTGTTCTCACCCAATTCTTTAAAGAGCGAATGGGTGTTAACCGAATGGGGTGCTGCTTGGGCCTTAGGGAAGAGAATTGTTCCGATACTGCATCGTCTTGATGTAGGACTTCTACCAGAAAGGCTAAAGATCTTTCAAGCTATTGATCTCACAGATATAGAAAAATATGTTTCTGAAGTACTATATCGATGTTCCAAAACGAAAAAGAAGCAAGAAGTGCAAGTTACTAGCCAATTAGAAGGAAAAGCCGATTCCCAAGAAAAATTAGTCTATGAAGCTCCCTTTTATTGGCTTGGAAAAGGCGTCGAACGTGATGGCCCGTTCTGTCAGAAGTGTTATGATGCTGATGGTAAACTAATACGTCTCCAAAAACGCTTGAATAATGATGAATGGGACTGCTTTCAATGTGACAGTTATTTTACAGGCCCTGGATATGTACCCCCCAATGATTACCAGGAGCCATATGATCCACTCAGTTTTTAGATAGGAACTAACATCCGGCTGGAGACAGACGGCCTCAAAAGCCGCCGGTGAACCGCCGCGTTAAGTGCATGGATTATCATTCACAATTTTAATGAAAGAAAACGTATGATAAAAGAAATTGGTAGATATTTTCTAACACAAGAAATTGACCGTGCTCAAGGATTGAAAGAATTTTCAGACGAAGAATATTTTATGGCTGAAAACCTTGGAATGAAAAGAACATTAGAAGATGAGAAAATGTTCAATGGAATGAGCCTAGAGTTTGCTTCTATTCCATGGGAAACCACAACGATTGGTTCTACTAAAGGGAAAATTTACAAAATATGTTTGCAACTAAATAGTACAAGCAAAAAAAGTGCTAAAAAAGTTTTAAATACAGTGGTTAAATTTATTAACAAAGAAATTGGTAGATACAATGAGCATCCTTTTCTTTCAAATAAATATATATGGGATACTCCTGAGGGAAATATTATACTTTACAGGATGAGTAGGTTTAATACTCATTCTGTTAATATTTTCTTTACGTCAAATCTTATTCAAGAACAAATGTTAAGATTGCAAGAAGGCACCTAATAAGGTGCTGAACCGTACCCCGAATAATCGGGGCTGGTTAGCTCAACTGTCCCACTGAAGGCCAACGCAATATTGTAGGACAAGATAGAGCATTTATTATTATTTATGTTTACGCTTATTGTTGGCCTTCAAGCCAAATTTATTTTGAGTTTTTAAAAATCGGCATGATTAACCTGTATAATAAACGAGTTCAAGTTTCAGTTTTTAAGGAGTTAATAAATGAGTGGCTTACCCCAAATCAAATGGTATGCTCAAGAGCTTCATAAACTTTTAAGCCAATACCCAAACGATCCTCTTTTAGTTGATGTATACGTGAAATTAGAAGCATTAATCTTAAATGACAGCAGGTTCAAAGATATCAACGCTTCGGCTCCTACTATGGGGGATGATACCACCGCTTCAACTAATGAGTAAATTAAAAGTGTCCGGTACTTTTTTTGACTTGTGATGCACAAAAAGGAACGTCTGCAACGAGAGCGAAGGTAAGAGAATAATGAAAGAGATACCATTAGCCCCGTAAGAGGTCCTGCGGAGTAGCGGCCTAAACGCAAAAGTCGATGACCTTTATGCACGATGTCATTGGAAGTAGTAATGTTTAGCCCGCCGATTTACTCGGCGGGTTTTTGTTCAAACACAAGCAGCCTAAAAATCCGTGCAGACTGTGGCTGCATTTTCATTTTGCATTGTCATTTTGCTCTCACCATTTTGATTTTTGCTCTCCCTCCGTGCCCTCTGTGGCCCAAAA
>DAOWID010000198.1 GCA_030641115.1 Planctomycetota bacterium
GTCTTCGCTTCGCTCAAGGCGAGGTGTGCGCAGAGGCCCAGAAATAGACATATCCTGCAAATTTTTCAAACATACCATTTGACAATTGATGGTGTTTTGGCAAAATATCTCTTGGATGGGGGTGTTGGTCCAAGCAGTCGTGGAAAAGATCATAGGCTGGAGATGTCAGGGCAGACGTGGGATATCAGATTGCTCCACAGTTTTGGCCAAAACAGGCTATCGAATATTTGGTGTCTCCGTTCGGTCCGGGGGTAACAAATTGACTTCAGTAATCGGCACGTACTTGCCGATAAATTAGTGGGTGCTCTTATGAGGTTAGACAGGAGACAACTTTCCGGCCGAGAAAAAGACGCAAGGGCAATAAAGCTGCTTGCGCAGTTGAGGGACAAATTATACTCTGAGCACGTCCCAGTTGCACGTCGCGCTGCTTTCAGTCTGTCCTGGATGCAGGAAGATGGCTTGGACATCCTGAAGGAAGCCTTGTTTAGCGATTCAGGCAGGAGGACCAAAGCTGCGGCTGCGTATGGCTTGAGGAAGATGCACGGCAGAATGACAGAACCATCTGTCGAGGTTCTGTCGGAAGGTCTGGCGGATTCGAATAGAATTACCGCAGAGATCTGCGAAAATGCGTTGTCGATTCTGGAGAACGGGGTCCCGGCAAAACCTGCCGCTCCACGGAAGGCCAAGACAGGCAGGTTCGAGATTAGGGGGATCGGACGGAGAAGAAACCAAGGGAACCGAAGGGAAACGGTGGGAAGGCCAAGAAGCCGTTTCTCAAGATAAAGACCTTTCACGAAGCTGAGCAACGGCAAGAGACCGTAATTCAGATCAATAAGGGCGGTTTCCATACCTGCGACGTGTGCGGGGGGTGGACGTCGGAGAGCGCTTCATCTGCACTATTGTGACCTGCCTTCTCAGAAAGCCACGGACTCTGCCCGTGGGACTCCACACATTCTGTCAAAGACGGCGGCAGGGGCAAATATGACTTGACGGATTGCACGGGCCATAATAGATTTATTGTTTCGTTTTGTGGCCAATTGTGGAGTCATGCAGTGCAAGAAGCTATTGCAAAAGCTGGTGCGCTCATTGAGGCGATGGAGTACATCCGCAGCTTTCGTGGGCGAATTGTGGTCGTGAAGCTCGGCGGAAGCGTGCTCGATGATGTCGATTTGCAGAGGAAGCTGTTAACCGATGTGGCCTTTATGGCTACGGTGGGGATGCAGCCCATTATCGTGCACGGCGGCGGAAAGGCTATCACCAGAGCGATGAATGAGGCCGGTCTTGAGCCGGTCTGGGTGCGGGGGCGAAGATATACCGACGAGCGGACCTTGACGATAGCCGAGCATACACTGGTCCACAAGATCAATACCCCCATCTGCCGGACACTCACCGAGTTGGGCTGCAATCCGATGGGGCTGCATTCGCTGAGCAGTTGCGTCTTGTTCGCGGAGCCCTTGAGACTGGCAGGCGAAGATGGGCGAAAACTGGACCTCGGACTGGTTGGGCAGGTTGTGGATGTAAACGTGAAATTGCTCAATACGCTCTGTGCCGATGGTACGATCCCGGTGATGGCATCGATAGCCAGAGACAAGGCGGGCGGTAAGCTGAATGTCAATGCCGACAGCGCTGCCGGCAAGGTCGCGGCAGGTGTCGAGGCCGAAAAGCTGGTCGTCGTAAGTGATACGCACGGAATAAGAACCAATGTCGAAGACCCCGACAGTTGGGTTTCGAGCTTGAACGAAATGCAGATCAAGGAGATGATCGACGCCGGCATTATCACCGATGCGATGCTGCCAAAGGTCGAGGCGTGCCTGACGGCGCTCGACGCCGGCGTCAAGAAGGCGCACATTATTGACGGGCGAATCGCTCATTCGCTATTGTTGGAGATTTATACCGATAAGGGGATTGGAACGCAGATAGTCAGAAATCGAAGTTAGCACGAAGGAAGTAGAAAGGAAGAAAAATGGTAAGCCAAGCTTTAGCCTACTGGACCCCAGGCCCATTGGAGTTGCTACTCGTTTTTCTGATGTCTGGGTTTTGGCTTCTTTTGATCATTTTGCCCATAATATACGTTGTTCACAGCATCAAAACGAGGCGAAGAATTCTCACGGAGATAGAAAAACTTGCTGGAGAAGTACGCTCATTGAAACAACAAATAGAAGGAGGCCAGAAACCGACCGAATAGGACCCATGTTGAATACTACTACTCTATTACTTGTGATTCGATAAGTTGTCATTGCGAGGCCTGAAAGGCCGTGGCAATCTCTGGCCTTCGAACGATAGAGATTGCTTCGCTTCGCTCGCAATGACAGCCATCAATTGAATTGTAACAAAAGACTAGGCAGTATCCTGGTTTCATTTATGACGCAAAGCTCAATAATAGGTGTTCAGTTCCAGAGCAATCATAATTACAAAATATGAGACGTGAACTATGAATACACAAGAGACGATTGATATGTTTGACAAATACGTTATCGCGAATTATGCACGGCTGCCGCGGGTCATCGTCAAGGGCGAGGGTTGTTACATGTATGATGCGGACGGCAACAAAATCTTGGACATGTTTCCCGGCTGGGCGGTCAGCGCAATCGGACACTGCCATCCAAAGGTTGTCGAGGCGCTCCGCAAGCAGGCTGGCGAGTTATTGCACATCGACAATACTTTCTATTCCGAGCCACAGGGACAACTGGCGAAGCTTCTGAGCGAGCGGGCGTTCGGCGGAAAGTGTTTCTTCTGCAACAGCGGTGCCGAGGCTAATGAGGCAGCATTGAAACTGGCGAGGTTGCACACTCCATCGGAGAAATACAAATTCATCACGGCAGAAGGCAGCTTTCACGGTAGAACTCTCGCCACGATGACGGCAACTGCTCAGCCAAAGCACCACGAAGGATTGCTGCCGTTATTGCCGGGGTTCGTATATGTGCCGTTTAACGATGTCACTGCACTGGAAGCGGCCTTTAGCGATGAAGTTGCCGCGGTCATGGTTGAGCCGATTCAGGGCGAGGGTGGAATAAACATCGCTGCGAAGGAGTATCTGCAGGCGATTCGCCGGCTCTGTGATGAAAGTGGGGCCGTCATGATTTTGGATGAGGTCCAAACGGGGATTGGCAGGACCGGCAAATGGTTCGGGTATCAGCATTTCGACGTCGAGCCGGATATTATGACGATGGCAAAGGCGCTGGGCGGCGGCGTGGCGATAGGTGCTATGATGGCCAAAGAAGAAGTTGCAGCCTCGCTGGTCCCCGGCAAACACGCCTCGACCTTCGGCGGCAACGCTTTGGCCTGCGCGGCAGCCGTTGCAGTAATCGAGGCGATAGAAGAAGGTAATCTTCTGGAACACGCCGCTGAGCTGGGCCAATATACCAAAGATAAGCTCGAGCAGCTCAGACAAAAACACTTCATTATCGAAAGCGTCCGCGGCGTCGGCCTGATGATCGGCGTTCAATTGACCAGCCCCGGCACTGAAATAGTTGACAAATGCCTGGAAAAGGGCCTGCGAATAAACTGCACCCAAAGTACTGTGCTGCGGTTTATGCCGCCGATGATTGCGACCAAAGAGCAAATTGACCAGGCCGTTGATATTCTTGACGCTGTTTTAACTGAAAGCTCAAAATGAAAGATTTCCTTTGTATAAATGATTGTGCCGCTGAACAGTTGAAAGAGTTGCTCCAGGAAAGCAGCGAGCTAAAGAAACTTTACAAGTCCGGCGAGCGGGATTTGTGCCTTTCCGGCAAGAGCTTGGCGATGCTTTTCGAGAAGCCGAGCCTGCGAACAAGAATCAGCTTCCACGTTGCTATGGCAGAGCTGGGCGGCAATGCGATCTACGTTAAGCCCGAAGACATCGGCGGCATCGGTAAGCGTGAGCCGATTAAAGATATGGCGCGGGTGCTCAGCCGGTACGTTGACGGCATAATGGCACGGACATTTGAACATTACAGCGTGACTGAATTAGCTGAGTTTGCAACGGTGCCGGTAATAAACGCCTTAACAGATTGGTCGCATCCCTGCCAGGCGATGGCGGACGTGCTGACGATACAGGAGCACTGCGGAAAAATAGAAGGCGTGAAAATCGCTTATATTGGTGACGGTAACAACGTGGCACGGTCGCTGGCCTTTGCCTGTGGAAAGCTGGATATGAAGATGGTGGTTGCTTCGCCGACCGGTTACGATCTCGACGCTGAGTCAATCCAAGCAGCCAATCGAACGTCAGCCAACTGCGTCTCGCAGACAAACGACCCACGTGAGGCTGTCGCGAACGCCGACATTATTTATACCGACACGTGGGTCAGTATGGGCCAGGAGGACGAAAAGCAAGAACGGCGTGCGTCTTTTGAGGACTTCCAGGTCAACGCAGAGCTGCTCAAGTCCGCACCGGCGAATGTCAAGATCATGCACTGCCTGCCCGCTCATCGCGGCTATGAAATCACCGACGAGGTGGCTGAGTCGGATAATTCCATTATGTTCGACCAGGCGGAAAATCGCTTGCACTTCCAGCGAGCCTTGCTAAAGAAACTCATGACCTAACAACGACAAGGGCAACTAAGATGTGGTATGCTATATATGTCACGAGCATTGTAATCATAGGGTTTCTGGCTTTCTTTATAGGCAAGAGGCTATCCGTGACAACCAAGACCGAATCGAAGACAACTACGTTTCTGATCAAATCTATCCGGGCGATAGCCGAATTGGCGGTCTTAGAATACATCACCGAAGGTGTCGCGGAGATTAAGGAAAAGAAGACCAGCCTTATTACCGTTCGCTGGAAGAGGGGCTTATTGAGATATACAGCTAAGCTAAAGCTCGGGTTTGACCTGGACCGCCTGGATTATACCGTCGACGATTCACAAAAGGTAATTAGAATCTCGCTGCCAAGCCCAAGAATATTGAGCTGTGAGATTTATAATAGAAAATTCTACAAACTGCCTCTGGAAAAGGCAGAGAACGTTCCTTGGAAGTATGACATCATAGAAGATTTTAGCTCGGATGAGGTGCTTGCCCTCGACGATGAAGCAAGAGACAATGCGCTGAAGAACGTGAGCGAGTTCTACGTTCTGGACTTGCTTCGAGACAAGACCAAGCTGGCCTTCAAGAAGATTTTTTCGCTTTCCTATCCCGAATATACCACAGATATACTGATCACCGGCGAAGCCGCCCCAGAGGGCGCAGCGCAGCTTCCAGCAAATAAACCTCCGGGCGTTCTTGATGCAACTTGATGCCCTGTACTGCGATATAATCGTAAAACGCTGGGGGTAGTTTACGGTAAAACAAGCCCAATTACTTTAGTGTCAAATACTTACAGCTTCATTTTGACATTTTCCCTTTCGTGGTGTACAATACAAAAGTGGCATAAATTTATACTTGAGACAGCAATATCCCGATATACAGACCTGAAACTAACAACTGAAATCTGAACATGGAACGAATAAACATACAACCAAAATTGTTTCTTTGGGCTCTCAAGCGTTGCGGTAAAACCGAAGATGCAATGAAAAGCAAGTTTCCAAAGATTCTAGATTGGTTGCGTGGCGAACCATATCCAACATTGAAGCAGTTAGAAAAATTTGCAGCCGCAACATACACACCTCTTGGGTATTTTTTTTCTAAAGGAACCTCCTGAAGACAAGTTGCCAATACCTGATTTCAGAACGGTTAAAGGGCAAC
>DAOWID010000180.1 GCA_030641115.1 Planctomycetota bacterium
ACTATCAGCAGCACTACCCTCGTGACTGAGGATGCAGATAAGCGAGTGCTCGTTCCAACTGGGCCGGTTAGCAATGGCTGGAAAGGTAGCGGGGCCTTTGATGATTCGGCCTGGACACTCTCGACCGGCCCGCGGCGGCGGGGTGGCGTTGGCTATGAAAGAGGCTCGGGCTATGAATCTCTGATCAACACTGACGTTGGCGACCAGATGTACGGCAAGAATGCCACCTGTTACGTCCGCATTCCGTTTACTGTTAATGCCGACGACCTGGCTGACTTCAACTTCATGACACTGGAGATACGATACGATGATGCGTTTGTCGCTTATATCAATGGCGTCGAGGTGGACAGACGCAACTTCACCGGAACGCCGCAATGGGACTCCGCTGCAACAAGTGCTCACGATGATTCTGCTGCCGTTATGTTCGAGAGCGTTGGTATCTCTGACCACATTAACGCTCTGAGAGCAGGCACAAATGTGTTGGCCATCCACGGTCTCAACGTCTCCACAACCAGTTCCGACCTTCTCATTTCCCTCAAGCTGGTCGCCGGCGAGACTAGTTCTCCGGGCGGCGGTGGTATTTCACCAACCGCAATGGAATATACAGCTCCGATTATCTTGACCGAGACGACTCACGTCAAAGCACGTGTGTTAAGCGGCAGTACATGGAGTGCCCTTAACGAGGCTATCTTCGCCATAGGCCCAGTCGTGGAAAACCTGCGTATCACCGAGATTATGTATCATCCGCAAGACACCAACGACCCCAACGATCCAAACGAGGAGTTCATCGAACTGCAAAACATCGCCATAGAAACCATCAATCTAAATCTCGTACGCTTCACAAATGGCGTAAACTTTACCTTCCCCAGCATGGGGCTTGCAGCAGGTGAATATGTGTTAGTTGTCAAAGATGTGAATGCGTTCGCAGCCCAGTACGGGCTGGGGTTCAACATAGCTGGTCAATATTCCGGCAATCTTCGTAATGGTGGCGAAAGGATTGAGCTGCAAGATGCTGCTGGCCAGAGCATACTTAATTTCAGGTACAGGGATGGCTGGTATGATATTACTGACGGTATGGGCTTTTCACTTACTGTAAAGGACCCGATTAACACTGAGCCTAACACCTGGAACGATAAGGGCACCTGGCGTCCAAGTGCCAATGTCGGCGGCTCGCCCGGCTGGGACGATGCCGGTGAGATACCTGATCTCGGAGATGTGGTGATTAACGAATTGCTGGCACATTCGCACGCAGGTGCTCCTGACTGGATAGAGCTGCACAACAGCACAAGCTGGCCCATTCACATCGGCGGCTGGTTCTTAAGCGACAGTCAAGACAATTTTACCAAGTATGAGATTGCCGAGGAAACGTGGATCGATCCATGCGATTATATTGTTTTCTACGAGAATGAGGACTTCGGCAATTGGAACGATCCGGCCTGCCATGTGCCATTCGCACTGAGTGAAAATGGTGAGACACTGTATGTTCATTCCGGTCGGGATGGCGTACTGACCGGATACAGTGACGAGGAAAAATTTGGGGCATCGGAGACCGGCGTAGCGTTTGGGCGTTACCGAAAGAGCACAGGCACATACAACTTTGTGGCGATGAGTGAAAATACACCAGGTTCAACTAATGCCTATCCTGCGGTTGGGCCTATAGTCATCAACGAGATTATGTACCATCCGCAGAATGATGGTGATGCGGAATATGTTGAGCTGCTAAATATAAGTGGTGGCCCGCTAACCTTACAAGAGTGGGATGACATCCAGAGCAAGTTTGTTCCATGGCGGTTTACGGATGAGGGAGGAATTAGCTTTGACTTTCCGCTGGGCACGACTATGGCTGCTGGTGAGCATATTTTGTTAGTCAGGAATCTCAGCGCATTTGAGTCTGAGTTTGGCGCTGTTGGCGGCGGCGTACAGATATTTGAGTGGGAGCTTGGCAAGTTAGACAATGCTGGCGAGAAGATTGAGCTTTCCAAGCCTGGCGACGAGGTTGACGGCGAACGTTATTATATTCGTGTGGATCGTGTGAATTACAGTGATGGCTCACATCCTGTAGGTGAGGATCCCTGGCCTGCTGAAGCGGACGGTAACAGCCTCTCACTTGCGAGGAGGATACCCGGCAACTACGGCAATGACGTAATCAACTGGAAAGCCGCCTGGCCTTCCCCCGGCGCGGTGAACCCGTAAATTCTCCCAGCAGACAGCGGAATATGTTGTCTAAGCTTTTTTTACAAAACATTTACAAACTCCGCCCTTCGATTTCGCTTATAATATATAGAAAGGCTTCTGCAAAATTGCAGGTTAGGCATACTTTGACAAGAAAAAATCGTTTTTTGATTTTTTCTTGTTAAGCAGTAAGTCTTTAACGAATAGTTGAGCGATTATTTAAGAAAATCAAAAAACGGATTTTCTTAAATAATATATGCCTAACCTGCAATTTTGCAGAACTCATAATATATAGAGGGTGGGCAGGTGTCTTATGGAACAAAAAGCGCACATACTGGTAGTTGAAGATGAACAGAAGATTCGCACGGCTCTGACGGATTTTCTGGAGTTTCATGGTTTTAGCGTTACTGAAGCCATGGATGGCCTGGAGGCCGAACGCACTGTGGACAAAGGCAAGTTTGACTTGATTTTGCTCGATCTGATGCTGCCAAAAATCAGCGGTGAACAATTGTGCTGCCGATGGCGTCAAGAAGGTCTGCAAACTCCAATCATCATGGTAACAGCTAAGGGACAAGAAAAAGAAAAGATAAAGGGGCTGGAGCTTGGCGCCGACGACTATATCGCAAAGCCATTTTCGCTCGAAGAGATGCTGGCGCGCATAAAGGCGGTGCTGCGACGGACGGATCCGGCCCGCGCGGTCGGGCAAACGTTTAAGTTTGCAGACCTTGATGTTGATATTGCATCGCTGAAGGCAAAACGCACAGACAGAGAGATAGAAATTACCAAGCGCGAGGCTGGGATTATACAGTATTTTGCTGCAAATCCAAATCGGGTCATCAGTAGAGAGGAACTCTATAAAGAGGTTTGGCAAGAGACTATGACCGAATTGAGCACGAGAACGATGGATATGCATATCGCCAAGCTGAGAAGTAAGATCGAGCACGACTCAGCTAACCCACAAATTATCAAAACCGTGCGAGGCGCCGGTTACAAGTATGAAACCTGACCAGAACGAGGTCAATGAGAGCAAATGTATACGCGACTTATTATTTTATCGGTGATAATTCTTGCGGCCTTCTGCGGACTAGGCTGGTTGGGATACCACGCCGTCGAAACATGGGCGGAGGGTCTGGAAGGCGCGCGCCTGGGTGAATTCGCTGCAGTGGCTGAACAAATCAGACAAGATGTAAAACGCAGACTCGATGAGTTCATTCAGACAGAGCAAGACCGTCCCTATACCGATTATCAATACTATTATGTTCCAGAAAACATTGCGCCCGGCCAGCAGGAAATGCCATTGGTGCGCTCGCCATTAGCCTTTCAGCTCGAGAATGACCTTGCCTACGGCAATTTTCAAATTGACTCTGATGGGATGATTGTCACTCCGTATTACAGAGAAGAAGCCCAGCAAGGCCCATCCGACCAGCCAAGCCAGAAGAATGAGCTTGCCCAGAAAATCGAGCTTCACCTGAGCAATATCGGGCAGAATGTGGTCCCTTTGCTGAATATTACTGCAGGTAAGTTTAACCTGCCTTCCACGGATGATCGCCTGGGCTACGAGAGAAAACAGGCTTCCTTAGCTCGACTTTTGCCGTTTTTGAGATTGTCGATGGATAGAGAATTAGTGGCACAAAAGATGGACTCCTGCCGATTTTTACTGACAAGTAAAGTCACTAAATCGGAAAGGAGTCCATTATGCTTTCTATGCCATCGGCAGCAGAGCCACTTTTCATGAGTTTTTCTATAGCGTTTACACGACCAACTTTCCAGCGAATTCTCCCGCTGGCCATCGGAGCCATACTAACG
>DAOWID010000320.1 GCA_030641115.1 Planctomycetota bacterium
ATGGCTGTGTCTCCTATATTTGCCGATTCCTTCGACGCGAGCTCCATAATGATAGACATGTTGACCTGATGAGCCTCGCCGTGTTGCCTGCACAGCAGATCGCTCGCAGGCATTGCTTTTGTGAAGTAGATTTGCTATATTAGTATGATAGAGCAGGAGGTGGACATCTTTAACAGATGTTCGAGCCGGCAGGATAATTGCTCATGAAGAGGATAAACCGATTTTATATAGCGTTTGCCTGTCTTTTGGCAGCGTCGTACATCTTTTTGGCAGCACAAGCCCAGGAAAGGCCACAAGAGCAGCAGGCCAAGCATATCCTGGATGCTGCGGGCGTTAAAGGTGGGCTCATAGTCCATGTCGGATGCGGAGACGGCAAGCTGACTGCCGCCCTGCGTGCTAATGATAGCTATCTGGTCCACGGTCTGGATGCTGATGCGGCCAACATTGAAGAAGCGCGCGAGCATATTCGCTCGCTTGGCCTCTATGGTAACGTGTCCGTTGAACGCTGGCAGAAGAATAGTCTGCCATACGCGGAGAACTTAGTGAATCTTGTGGTTTCCGAGGATCTCGGCGATATTACGATGGATGAGGTTATGCGCGTGCTGTGTCCGAACGGCGTGGCGTATATCAAAACGGGCGATACATGGAGCAGGATAGTCAAGCCCCGGCCCCAGGAGATTGACGAATGGACGCATTACCTCCACGACGCGAGCAACAATGCCGTAGCGCATGATACAGTCGTCGGACCACCGCGCCGCTTTCAGTGGGTCGGAAGCCCAAGGTGGTCGCGGCATCACGACCGCATGGCCAGCACGACGGCAGCCGTCTCCGCCGGCGGGCGCATTTTCTATATAATCGATGAGGGATCGCGTGCTTGTGTCCAGTTGCCCTCAAGCTGGGCCCTAATTGCGAGGGATGCGTTCAACGGCACTATCTTGTGGAAACGGCCGATTGGGTCATGGGTCACCCAATTGTGGCCCTTCAAGAGCGGCCCCGCCTTGCCTCAACGTCGACTGGTCGCTGTGGCCGACAGGGTTTACGTCACGCTCGGACTCGATGACACCTCGCTAAGCACCCTCGATGCCGCAACGGGCGAGACTATCCGTACGCATCCGGGCACATCAATGACCGAAGAGATAATCTTTTCGCAAGGTGTTCTCTTTGTGGTAATCAAGGACACTCCACCGACAACCACGTGGAACGACTACAGACCTATACACAGGACTATTGGCAACGCTAAGAGCCGCGTGGCCGATGAATGGCCGTGGGATGAAAAGCAGCGCTGCATAATGGCCATACAGGCCGAGACGGGCAACATGCTCTGGCAGCGAAGGTACCCGGCAGCCCCTCTGACGCTGGCGGCCGACGCGAACGGTGTATTCTTCCATGACGCCGAGAAAATCATCTGTCTGAATCGCCATACCGGCGATGAGATTTGGCAGTCGTCGCCCGTGGCAAAGTGGTCACCCATGCCGACCAAATTCGGGCCGACCCTCGTCGTGTACAAAGACGTCGTCCTATTCGAGGGTGGAGACCCCAGCAAGGCCCTGACGGCACTGTCCGCGAAGACCGGCCAGACGTTGTGGACCTCCAGCCACCCAGCTACCGGACACAATTGTCCCTACGATCTTCTCGTCGTCGACGAGCTGGCCTGGGTCGGAGCAATTGCCGGCGGCGGCCACTCCGGCATCTTCACAGGATGGGATATTCACACCGGCCAAGTCAAGAAGGAATTCCCCCCCGACGTCGACACCTACTGGTTCCACCACAGATGCTACAGGTCCAAGGCCACCGACAAATATATTCTGCCCTCCAGAACCGGCATCGAATTCATTGACGTTCGGACCGAACACTGGACCACACACCACTGGGTTCGCGGCGGATGCCTCTATGGCATAATGCCTTGTAACGGTCTGATCTATGCGCCGCCGCACAACTGCGCCTGTTACTTCGAGGCAAAGCAGTATGGCTTTAACGCCCTGGCTCCTGAGTATACGGACCGAAAGTACCCTCAGACCGCACCCGATGCCGACAGACTTGAGCCAGGCCCGGCCTACGCCACGCCACTCTCGGCGCCGCCCGGAGACAAAGACTGGCCGACTTATCGCCACGATGCGGAGCGCAGCGGATTCATTCAATCAATCGTGCCGGCTGATTTGAAACTCAAATGGCAAACACAACTTGAAGGCAAACTCACTGCCCTCGCAGTCGCTAACGGAACAGTTTACGTCACCTCAGTCGACACCCACACCGTTTATGCACTCGATGAAGCCACAGCACAAGGCCTGTGGCTCTATATTGCCGGCGGGCGTGTGGACTCACCGCCCACGATTTACAGAGGACGGGTGATCTTTGGATGTGCTGACGGCTGGGTTTATTGTCTTGACGCATCCGACGGTGAGTTGATCTGGCGTTTCCAAGCGGCGCCGCAAGACCTGCGCATGACGGCGTTTGAACAGGTCGAATCGGTCTGGCCGGTGCAAGGCAGTGTGCTTGTTCTCAATGATATGGTTTATTGTGTTGCCGGCAGGTCGATGTTCCTCGACGGAGGCTTGCGCTTTTTGCGGCTTGACTCTATGACAGGGAGCAAAATCTCGGAGCGCATTCTTGACGACAGCGACCCGGATAGCGGAGAGAATCTTCAGGTGCATGTCAAGAAGTTGAACATGCCCGTTGCGCTGCCGGACATCCTGTCCGGCGACGGCCAGTACGTCTTTATGCGATCGCAGCGGTTCGACCTGGAAGGTACTCGCCAGCAGATCCCGCCATACTCAGGTGACCATGATGAGCAAGGCTCCCAGCAGTATGGCGAGGGAGTACATCTGTTCTGCCCCACGGGTTTTCTGGATAACGCGTACATGCACCGGACGTATTGGGTGTTTGGCAAGAGTTGGGCATCGGGGGCGGGCGGCTATTACAGAGCCGGCAGGTTTGCTCCGGCTGGCCGGATTATGGTGTTCGACGACTCCCGCGTCTACGGATTCGGGCGCCAGTCCCAGTACTATAAATGGAGCACTCCGCTGGAATATGAGCTTTTTGCCGCCGAGAAGTTCCCCGAGAGCCAGAGCATCGAGTACCACTGGACTAATAGCTCGGTGCCGATCCTGGCACAGGCTATGGTTTTGGCTGATAAGACGCTATTCATCGCCGGTGCGCCGGACATGGTCGATGAGGAGGAAGCGTTTGACTACTGGTCTGCCGACCCCAACGACCCAAATACTGACCACAACATTCCGGCAAAGCTCCACGAGCAGGACGCTGCGCTGAAAGGGCAAAAGGGCGCTTTGCTATGGGCCGTGTCCATCGCTGACGGAAACGAAGTGGCTCAATATAATCTTGAGTCTCTGCCCGTCTGGGACGGTATGGCTGCTGCAAATGGCCGGCTCTATCTTTCTATGAAAAATGGCAAGGTTAAATGTTTCGTGGGCACAAATTATCCTCCCAGAGTTTATGCCGGCCAGGACCGGAGCATTTATCCCATGGCCAAAGCGGCGCTGGAGGCCAGCGTTACGGACGACGGACTGCCAAAAGTCGATCCCTGTGACCCAGGTAGTGACCCCATTGGCGTAACAACGAATTGGACCAAGGTTGATGGTCCCGATGACGTTATGTTTGGCGACCCCTGTGCCGTTTCTACAACTGCGTCGTTCTCACAATGGGGCCGGTACACCTTGCGCCTGACTGCCTTTGACGGTCGTGCCTCATACTACGACGATATCGATATCTCTGTGTGCAGGCCAGGTGATTTAGATTGTGACGGCGACGTGGACGTGTTCGATTTAGATAGACTTGTTGCCAGGTGGCTTTATGGCGAATGTGATACCCTCAACGATTGGTGCGGCGGAGCTGATCAGATAGCCGGCGGCGGTGTAGTTCTCGGTGACTACGCAATTACAGCTTCACATTGGTTCTCAGGTGTTCATCCCGCGGCTCCGACCGATGTGGTCGCCGTACCTGGTGATGGCCGGATCTCCTTGGATTGGGACGACAACAGCGAAGCCGACATAGCCGGTTACAATGTATATCGTTCGCTTACCTCCGGTGAGGGCTACAGCAGGATCAACGAGTCACTGCTGACCAATTCGGAACATGTGGACACCGATCGGGTCAACTGCACAACTTACTACTATGTCGTCACAGCACAAGATATTTTTGGATATGAATCTCCTTACTCCGACGAAGTTGCCGCCAGCCCGGGTCCCCAACCGGTAATGAAACTCGTAGCCGGCATAGGAGTGACGACCTATGGCACCGACGTCACCAACTGGGAGGATCAAGCGAAGAACAACGACGCCAGGCAGAACACGGCGGAGGATCGCCCCATTTTGGTCAACTCGGCTATCAATGGCCAACCGGCCATCGAGTTTGACGGGACCGGCGACCACCTCGATGTGGCTGATAGTGACGACATCAATGTCGGTGGCCCGTACTCCGGTAAAACACTGGTGGTCGTTTTCAAGACCGGCAGCGATGTCATTACCCGACAGGTCATCTGGGAGCAAGGCGCCGCTGTCCGCGGACTCAGTTTCTATCTGGACAGCGGCAATCTATATATCAACGGTTGGAACCTTGGCGAGAATGAAACCCAGTGGGGACTGACGGGCCTCAATACCCCTGTCTCCGCAAACGCCGCTTACTTGGCGACGCTCATAATGGATGGTGATTCCGGGGCATTTGAAGGGCTTGTTAATGGGGTGAGGATCGGCGGTGCCCGCGGCACTGATCTGCTGCATAACCACAGCGGCGATTGTGCTTTCGGACATAAAGAGGGGGCAACGAAGTTCCATGATGGCACAGGCACCGGCGCGGGCAACTTTGCCGGCCAGATCGCCGAGTTCTATCAGTACAACGAGGTCCTTCCAGACAGTGACCGGCGAGTGCTCGAACTCGTCCTTATGGGCAAGTATGGTATCAATGGCTCCAGGTGACAAGAAGCTCGCCGACAACAAGCGGTCGTTCATTTCAATCTGAGATGGCCAACTGCCACCCATAGGCATAAAAGTATGAAATGAGTTCTGCAAAATTGCAGGTTAGGCATACTTTGACAAGAAAAAATCGTTTTTTGATTTTTTCTTGTTAAACAGTAAGATGTTCTTTAAGAAACAGTTGAGTGATTATTTAAGAAAATCAAAAAACGGATTTTCTTAAATAATATATGCCTAACCTGCAATTTTGCAGAACTCATAAGGATGAACTGAAAGGAGTTAGCATGATCACATCAGGAACAAAACCAGGCTGGATCATCACGACACTTGTTTTGGCATTCGCGTTGGCGGCCACTGCCGGCGTTGTCGGCGCAGAACGACGTCCCACTTCGGCACAACAGCAGGCAGCGCACATCCTGGCCGCGAGCGGCGTCAATGGTGGCCTGGTCGTCCATATCGGCTGCGAGGACGGAAGGCTCACGGCTGCGCTGCGCGCAAATGACAGCTACTTGGTGCACGGCCTGGACACAAGTGCGCGGAATGTGCAAAAAGCCCGCGAGTATATTAAGTCGCTCGGCTTTCAGGCCAAGGTGTCGGTCGATCGACTGAGCGTGAAGCAACTGCCGTACATCGACAATCTTGTCAACCTGCTTGTGTCGGAGCACCTCGGCGAGATTCCGATGGCTGAGGTCATGCGAGTCCTTGCTCCCAACGGTGTGGCTTACATTAACAAGGATGGCAGGTGGACGAAAACTGTGAAGCCTCGGCCTGCGGAGATTGACGGATGGACGCATTTTCTGCATGGACCGGACAACAACGCCCTGTCGCGCGACAGCGTTGTAGGATTTCCTTATCACATTCAATGGGTCGGCTCTCCGATACACTCAAGAGACCACGAGATCGCTACTTCAATGGATGTGATGGTTTCTGCAGGAGGTCGGATCTTCTATATCATAGACGAAGGTCCTACCGCAATGCCGCATTATCTACCTTCCAGGTGGTATCTTGTGGCAAGGGACGCGTTCAACGGCGTGGTTCTGTGGAAACGCCCGTTGTCTAACTGGCGTCCGTACCTTGTAGCTGGACGCAAATCCTTAGCGGCGGATATGTGGCGAAGACTGGTAGCGACAGAGAATGAGGTATATGCGACGAAAACGATTTTCGGCCCGGTCATAGCCCTTGATCCGGCAACGGGCCAGACCATCAGGACATACGAGGGAACCGAGAAAACCGAAGAGATCATTTATGAAAATGGAATTCTGTACCTGGTCGTGTCTACTTCCGAGCCCGAGGAGATTGATAGACACCAGTTAGCCAAGATGCGTCTGCATCCGGACAAAAAACGGATCATGGCAGTCAAAGCTGACACAGGCAAGATCCTATGGACAAAGGAGGATGATGACACCGTTGGCGTTCACCCCGTGACGCTCGCCGCAAAAGACGAGCGATTGCTCTTCCAGAACAGCAAGGAAATCATCTGTCTCGAATTTGACACAGGCGATTGTCTCTGGCGTTATTCCAGGCCGAGCACATACTCGCGGCCCGGATACGCAACTCCGACCCTGGTCGTATGCGATGACGTTGTACTGTCAGCCGATAGACTTATCCGGCCGGCCTCAAGCAGGAAAGCCGCCGGCAAAGCAAAGCTGGGAGGCAGTGAATTGATAGCTCTTTCGGCAAAAACGGGCAAGGAGTTGTGGCGCTGCGGCTGTGGCGAGAATGTGGGAGCGGGCGTAGATATCTTTGTCGCCAATGGGCTCGTATGGGTAGGAGAAAACGCCAGAAGGGGGGATAGTGATTACAATCATGGCCGAGACCTCCGCACCGGTGAGATAAGAAAGACGTTCTCTCACGAAGAGAACTGGCCAACCTGGCATCACCACCGCTGTTACAGGGACAAGGCCACGGAGAAATACATTCTCGCTGGCAGAACTGGCATTGAGTTTGTAGACCTTGATTCAGGAGAGCTGACCACACATCACTGGGTGCGCGGTATTTGCGAGTACGGCATCATGCCCTGCAACGGGCTCATATATTCTCCGCCGGATCAGTGCGCGTGCTACATCGAGAGCAAACTGCACGGATTCCACGCGCTGGCGCCGAAACGCGAGAGTTCGCGATCTCCAGGCCAGGAGTCAGCGGAGCGGCTGGAAAAAGGTCCCGCCTACGGCCGGATCAACAATCAAAAATCAAAAATTGACAATGCCTCATGGCCTACCCTCCGCCATGACAACGCACGCAGCAACTATACTCGTTCCGAAATACCACTCAAACTCGAGCCAGTCTGGAACACAAAAATCGGCGGAAGACTCACCAGCCCCGTGAGCGCCGAAGGCAGGCTATATGTAGCACAGCCGGAGAAACATACACTATTTTGTCTTGATTCGGATAGGGGCAAGATCCTGTGGAGTTATCAAGCCGGTGGTCGCGTTGATTCGCCGCCGAGCATTTGTAAAGGAATCGCCGTATTTGGCTGCAGAGACGGATGGGTCTATGCGCTTCGCGCCTCTGATGGCGAACTCATTTGGCGCTTTCGGGCAGCACCCGAGGACCTGCGTCTTGTCGAGAACGACCAGGTTGCCTCCGTTTGGCCGGTCCACGGCAGCGTGCTCATCCAAAATGAGAGCATCTATTTTGCAGCCGGGAGGTCTTCGTACCTCGACGGCGGAATGTATCTTTACAAGCTTGAACTCGAGACAGGTAGAACACTGCTTGAGAAGCAGTTCTATGCTCGGGACCCTGGAACGGGAAAACGGGTAAGCCTTTTCACGCCATACGATGGTGAAGTCCTTCCTGACCGGGAGCTTCCTGGTTTGCTTCCGGACGTTCTCTCATGGGATGGTAAGAATCTTTATATGCGGGCCGTGCCGTTGAGTCGTGATTTCGTCATACAAGACAAGGAATATGTGCCTCACCTGTTTAGCTCTATGGGTTTTCTGGAGGATACATGGTGGGAAAGAACATACTGGATATACGGCGTGCATTTCTATTCGGGCGCCAGAGGGCATGCCTACGCCAGAACGCTTTTCCCCGGGGGAAGGATTCTCACGTTTGACGAGGGGTCCGTGTATGGCTATCAGGATTTAGCGCTGAATGAAAAAAGCCCGGGCATCTTCCGTGTCGCCAAGAAGCCGGAACTCATAGACCTGACAACTAAAATCAGACCTTCAGATAAGAAAAGACGGGCGAAATCGAAGGCTAGACAGAGAAAAATCGATATAGAGGATATCGCACGTAGATATGTCTGGAAAGACGGTGTGCCGCAGAATCCCCAGCAGATGAATCTGACAGGATCGAGGAACACTCTGGGAGATGCGATCAGGAAGATTGTCAAATATGAATATACCTGGCACAAAGACGTGTCGCTTTACGCTCAAGCAATGGTCTTGACGGACAAGACGTTCTTTGTCGCGGGACCGCCAAGGTTTAACGAGCAGGAGGCAACAGAGTATCTCAGAACAAGCAGAACGGACCGTTTTCGGTTGAACCCACTTCTAAAGGATGCCCTGGACAAGTTCCAAGGCAGAAAGGGCGGTGTCCTGTTGGCGATAGACAAGACTGCCGGAGAGAAACTGGCTGAATTCAGACTACCCTCAGCCCCGGTATTTGACGGCATGATAGCCGCCGGCGGCAGGCTCTACCTCGCGACCACTGACGGCCGGCTGCTGTGCATGGGTAAGAAAGAGTGAATATCTGTGAGGAGTGGAAACAAATGAGCGAAAACAACCTTTCTCGTCGTAGTTTTCTAAAAATGATGGGCCTGGGCGCAGCCACACTGGCCGTACCGAGGTCGGCGTCAGCCGGCGAAAGCCGCAAGGCAAAGCCGAATATCATCTTCATTATGGTCGATGACTTGGGCAAAGACATGATAAGCTGCTACGGCTCCGAAAAGGCTCAGACACCGAACATAGACGCTTTGGCGGCGAAAGGGATGCGCTTTACGAACGCCTATTCCATGCCCCAATGCGTCCCAACGCGCGTCACCGTCCTCACCGGCCAGTATCCCTTCCGCCACGGCTGGGTGAATCATTATGATGTGCCTCGCTGGGGCAAGGGTTGTCATTTTGATCCCAAGTATAATCCGTGCATCGCAAAGGTCATAAAATCAGCAGGATATTCAACCTGCATTGCCGGCAAATGGCAGATCAGCGATTTTCGCATCCAGCCGAATATTCTAAATGACGTGGGATTTGATGATTACTGCGTATGGACAGGCTACGAGAAGGGCAATCCACCGAGTTCAAAGCGATATTGGGACGCATACTTGCACACCAAAGAAGGCAGCAGAACCTATAGCGACCAGTTCGGCCCTGATATCTGCAACCAGTTCATCATCGATTTTATTGGCAAACACAAGGATGAGCCGATGATGATCTATTATCCGATGATTCTTACTCACGGGCCTCTTACCTCCACGCCGCATCAGAGGGATGTTTCCAGCAAGAGAGTTATGGTGGAGTACATGGACTACTTGGTTGGCAGATTGGTCGACGCTCTGGACAAGAGTGGAATCAGAGAAAAAACAATCCTCATCTGGTCTACGGATAACGGTTCGGCAAAGGGCAAAACCATCGAGAAAGGTGTCTGTGAGCCTTTTGTTGTGAGCTGTCCGGGGCTGGTTCCACAAGGTGTTGTCACCGATGCTCTGGTGGATTTCACGGATATTTTGCCGACCTTTGCTGATGTAGCTGGTGCCAAACTTCCCAAAGGCCATACCATCGACGGGAAATCCTTCGCACCTTTGATCTTAGGCAAAGCTGATGATTCTGAGAGAAAATGGATAATGGCGATGGGTGGCGGCGGTACCTCAGCGCAGCAGGTTAACGGCGGCTATCGCGTCTTCAACCGCCACGAGTACCGTGATCGGGTGATTCGTGACAAAAGGTACAAACTCTATATTGGCAGGGATAGAAGCAGCGAAAAACTGGTTGACCTGAACGTAGACCCAGAGGAGTTGAACAACATTCTCGCCGGCGACAATCCGGAGATCAAGGCTGCTCTGGCCAAGTTGGAAAAGGCAGCGGCTAACTTCCCGGAAAAGGATGCCAATCCGAAGTACGATCCACTTCCTCTTCAGCCCTGGGACTTGAAGGAAGATAAGACGAAAGACAAGACGAAAAGGCAAAAGAAGCGAAAACGAAGATGAATTGACGCGATATCCTTGAGACCATGGTAGAGTCCTTTTCAATAGGTTGTGGCATAAAGCCCATGACCGTGTCAGCAAATTGGAATCATCGAACTCTGTATGTTTATCCCCCTATTACCAGGCGTGCGAATAATATGTTCTTCTATAGCACGCGGCAAACCGAGGGATGCTTCAAACGACATGCCAAATCGTTGTTATTTGGCATGGCGTTTGGCCAGCCCGGCAGCGGTAGCGAAGCTGTTTAATTTCAGAACAAGCAATCTCCCTCCCTCGAAAGAGGGTGGGAAGGGAGATTGCGGCCGTGCGAATTCGATGGATCCTTGTGAGCAGAAGGCGGTTTCGTTGTAGCGTCAGCAGTTTGTCCAATCTTGTTTGGTTCGGGCTCGAGCGGCTTAGGTTTTGCCCTCATATTTCAGGGTTGATTCGGCATCGATTGACCGATACCATGACTGCTATATGTGCTTGTGGCTGCGGCGTGGAACGAGTTTGACACGCCCAATTAACATTGCTCTCGAAGCGCTATGAGAAAAATGGAGTCCCGTTGAAATGAACGTGAAGAATAGTGGACTGCGAATGAGATATTTCTCTGACGAGCAGGTCAAGAAGATACACGCCAATGCGGTGAGGCTTCTCGAGACCCACGGGTTTATGGTCGAGCACCGTGGGGCCCTTGAGATGCTCAGGGACAACGGTGCTCAGGTCGACTTTGAAAGGCAGGTCGTCAAAGTCAAACCGGACCTAATCGAAAAATGTATGACCTCGACTGTGAGTCGATTTGTTCTGGCAGCCAGAGACCCCTCAAAGGATGCCATCGTAGAAACCGATATGCAGCGACCAGTCTTCAGAAACGGTGGGGGGGTCGATAAGATGCTCGACGCCGACACCAGCCAGTTCCGGGACATGCTGCTGTCCGACGTCATTGAGCTGTACCGCGCCTTAGATGCCCTCGATTTCATCAACGTCGTGTCCCCGCTGTACCCGCAGGACATACCTGAGAAAATCAGAGATATTGTTGTGCTCGAAACCTTGTTTCAGAACACGTCTAAGCATGTTAATATCCGGACCTTCAGTAAGAAAAACCTTGATGTTCTCGTAAGAATGGGTGAGATCGTCGCCGGTGGCCGAGAGAAGCTTAGGAAGAGACCCGTTTTCAGCCTATTCGATTCTCCGCTAAGTCCCTTGAAGTTCCCCGAGCTGACCGTCGATGTCTTCATAACTGCCGGAGAATATGGTATCCCCCTTTACATGGCAAACCTGCCGATCGCTGGTGCCACCGGCCCTTTCACATTAGCCGGTATGGTCCAGTTGCTTCATGCCGAGCTTTTGGCGAGCGTGGTTATCTGCCAAACAGCCAATCCTGGCGCCCCGATACTCCTGCATCCTTTGGCCATGACGATGGATTGGCAGACCGGGCTGGGCCTAAGTGCCTCTATTGAATCGACGATGATAACCGCCGGCAGCATTCAGGTGGCTAATGAAATCTTCAACATGCCGGTCGATGCGCATGGTCCGTGGTCGGATACCCACATCGCTGATTCGCAATCAGCAATTGAAAGGACTTTCCAGACGCTATTTCCGGCTTTTTGCGGCGCGGCCAGCATTGCAGGTTTTGGTGACGTTCAGGAGGGTATGGCCTTTTGTCCCATCCAACTCGGCATCGACGAGGAGCTTGTTGGATTTACCTTGAAAGCCCTGGAGGGAATACCGGCTGACGATGACCGGCTTTGCCTAAATGCTATCAAGCGTGTCGGCTTCGGCGGAAACTTCATGACCGACGAAACCACCATCAAGTATCTCAGGACCGATTACTATGAGCCGAAAATCTTGAACAGATTGTCTCGTGAAGAATGGACCAAGGCCGGCTCTAAAGATATCAACGCCCGTGCCAAAGAGCGCATCACCAAGTTGATGAAAGAACACCAGCCGCAACCTTTGGACCGCAGCCTCCAGGAAGAACTCAGAGCTCTGGTCAAGAGCTGCGAATAGGGACGGCTTGCCCCAAGTTGCTGCAACAGCAGTAGCATGGCACTCGCTCAAAGGCGACTAGACTGAGGTCTAACACTGTTTCTCACAAGTTTGAGATTATACGGATCCGAAAAAGTAATCGCGCTTTTGTGAGAAACTTCTGGAAAACAGTTGTATTATCAATATCATGTGGCAGCCTCAATCCGCCATCGGCGGATTGGGGATGGCTTCACAGCAGTAAACAACCGTTTGTATACCACGAAGATTTTTTATGATTCGTATTACTTCTTGAATTATATAGCATGGTAGCAGATGAGAATACGTAAACCTGGTAGAATTGCACTTTGGCTTCAGGAGGCTCCCGCTTTTGTCTTCGTCACTTATGCCATCTTCGCGGCTTTCGTGGCCTACTTTTGCATGTACGCATTTCGAAAGCCGTTTGCCGCAGCCCAGTTCGAAGGCCTGCGTATTGCGTTTCTGCAGAATATCACGTGGGCCGGCATCGATTTTGGCAAGATACAGTTTAAAACCGCTCTCGTCATGAGCCAGATTGTTGGCTATACCCTTTCAAAATTCATTGGGATCAAATTCTGTTCAGAAATCACCTGGGAAAAACGGGCCTTTGTCTTGGTTGCCTTGATTCTCCTGGCAGAGCTGGCACTGCTGATTTTCGGCGTAGTGCCGCCCGATTACAAAATCTTCGCCATTTTTCTAAATGGACTACCGCTGGGAATGGTCTGGGGACTCGTTGTCGGATATTTGGAGGGCAGAAGAACTTCTGAACTCCTCCTGGCCGGCCTTAGCTGTTCATTCATTGTTGCCAGTGGTATGGTCAAAGACATTGGCCGCTTTCTGATGAGTGATTTCAATGTTTCAGAGGCTTGGATGCCGGCTGCAACCGGAGTGCTATTCTTTCCGGCTTTTGTTATTGCAGTCTGGTTACTCAATCAATTGCCTCGCCCCTCTAAAGAGGACATCATGGCTCGCGTCAAACGTCAACCGATGTATCACCTGGAGCGGCTCGCGTTTGTCCGGCGTTTCGCATTTGGCTTATTGTTGCTTTTCATAGCCTACTTCTTCCTGACCGCCTATCGTGATTTCCGCGACAACTACGGCATCGAACTGCTCACCGAACTTGGCCACGGCCAAGACAAGACCATCTTCTCGAAAACTGAAATGCCCGTCGCCTTTGGCGTGATGTTCTGTCTGGCGCTACTGAACACGATCAAGGATAATCGCAAGGGCCTGATTGCCACCTTTGGGCTGATGTTATTTGGGATTTGTGTCATGGGCGGTGCCACTGTCCTGCTTGATATGAACCTCATCGGCGGCCTAACTTGGATGATACTGATTGGACTGGGTGCTTACCTGACTTACGTCCCCTTTGGTTCCGTCCTGTTTGATCGGATGATGGCCTCAACCAGGACTGTAGGCACAGCCGTCTTTACCATATATGTCGCCGATGCGCTCGGTTACACTGGTTCTATTGGTGTTCAGCTTTACAAAGACCTGTTCGCCGGAGACGAGTCGAAGCTGCAGTTCTTCAGAAACTACACCTACTTCATGGCTGCAGTCGGCATTGTATGTCTGGCTGTGAGTTGCCTCTATTTCGTTTCGGTAGGCAGGTCTGCCCAATCTCAAACGATTCATTAGCCCTTATAGTTCTTCGTATGACGGAAGGATGCTAACTGCTTACCGTCCTGATCAAAGTAATAGATGAACGCGACTCCTCGCAGGGCCGGCATCATCATAATTGTAAATTTCGCTGTTTTGAGAATAATTTTCATAACTCTTTTTCTGCAAAGGAGTTGGCGTTGGTTTTTGGCCTCTGGAAATTGGGTTTGTTTTCCGGAAGACTCCGGAGGGGCTGATTCTCATAATCCTTTGTCACAATTGAGTTTACGTTCATTTTAGGCTTTTCGGAGATTGGGTTTGAATTGGGTTTGTTTTTCCGGACTCCACAGGGGTAAATATTTTCGTAATCCTTTGTGACAATTGAGTTTAC
>DAOWID010000482.1 GCA_030641115.1 Planctomycetota bacterium
ATATGCGGTTTGAGCGGCGGTGTGGATTCATCGGTGGTTGCTTCATTGGTGCATCAGGCAATAGGGGATCAACTTGTCTGTATTTTTGTTGATAATGGCCTATTGCGAAATAACGAACGCCAATCAGTTGTGTCAACTTTCCGAGACCATTTCCACATAAAGTTACGAGTTGTTGATTGGTCCAAGCAGTTTTTAAAGAGTTTAAATGGCGTGACAGATCCACAGCAAAAACGCAAGATAATCGGTTCTGAGTTTATCAAAGCTTTTAAATCTGAAGCTTTAAAGATTCCCAAAGCGAAGTTTCTTGCCCAAGGTACGCTTTATCCTGACGTTATCGAGTCTGGTTCTAAAGATAAAGGTTTGTCGGCGAATATAAAACTACATCATAACGTTGGTGGTCTGCCGGCTGAACTGGGCTTTGAACTAATTGAGCCGTTACGGGATTTGTTCAAGGATGAGGTTCGCCTGGTTGGCGAATATTTAGGGCTGCCGGAAGATATTATCTGGCGACATCCCTTCCCCGGCCCCGGGCTTGCGGTGAGAATAATCAGCGAGGTCACACATGAAAGGCTCAATATATTGCGCCAAGCAGATGAAATTTTGATAGATGAAATAGAATCAGCAGGATTATATGGAAAGGTATCACAGGCCTTGACCGTGCTTTTGCCTGTCTCAACAGTTGGTGTGATGGGTGATGCACGAAGCTACGAGAATGTTATAGCTATTCGGGTAGTCGAGACTTCTGATTTTATGACAGCCGATTTTTCACGGCTGCCTTTCGAAGTGTTAAGCGTAATATCCAACAGAATTATAAATGAAGTGCGGGGCGTTAACCGCGTTGTTTATGATATATCCAGCAAACCCCCCGCAACAATTGAATGGGAATAGTACTAATCATTGGGAAATTCAGGTTCATACTCTAATAGCGAAAAAATACCAAAGGTGTAAAGAGTTGGGTGTTCAACGCCAAGTCCTTTTTATTATTCCTTCGTAATACTACATCCGTAATGGCATAGGAATTTACTAAAAATGGCTTGTAAATGAACAATGTTTTGATGAATTTATCATATTGACCTACCAGTATTGTTTCTGCTTTCGCTTATCCATAAACCTGCGCCGACGAGCTGCAAAACAGTGCCGGGTTTCAAACTGACTTTCGTCTTCGATATAGGAATGTGACTGTATTGCCTTGTAAGCGAGCGCATCTGCAATTACGCGGTCGCCGTGATTGTCCCTTGCTCCGGTGGGGTCTACGGTATTTCTGCTTGAGGCGTGTTCAACGGTGCTCTTTGACGTGAACACGTATTGCAGACACTCTCTGTTGGCCTCGTAAGAGCGCTGAGTATAAGCGCCGCTGTCCAATGCCTTGCGATAGGCCCCTAATATTGCAAGTTTGTTGCTTCCGGTCAGGAAACAGCCCGGAATGTCGCTTACCTTCTTTGTTATGCTCTGGTCATTCTGTCGATAGTAAACATTTCTAAAGCCAAGCTCGATAACAGTATCGCCGAACACACGACCGTGACCGCCGCCGTCCCATATCATAAAACCGTTGTTGCACCATTGAGCCAATGAAATGGCATATTTGGCCAGAGCTTCAGGTTTGATATAAGGGCAGGCGTATTCGGCAATCTTTTCACCAGTCTTTTCATTTACAACACTGATAGCGGAATTGCTTGCCCCTGTGCCGGCTGCAATATCCACACCCAGCACACACTTGATATCCTCTGGAATTTTTCCTGCCGGATCGATATTGACCCAGACCTGCAACCGACCACCTTGCTGCTCGGTAAAGTACAATGGCCTGCACGAATCAGCATCATACTCAAGCTCACCTGTCTTGTACGGTTCTCTTACATCCTGCTTCTGAATACGGTTAATTACATCAGTGACAAAGAACTGGTAATCAGAGCCAAGGTAATCAATGTCAAGCTCCTGGGCGATCTCCATCGGATGAGCAGCACGCCTGCATTCGTTGTCGTACCAGGGGGACCTTAATTTGCCGTCAAGAATGAACGGATAGTCCGGTTCAAACTCATATCCCTTATCGAGTATCTTGAGCTTACCAGCTTCGGAAGTATAGAGTCCGGCAGACTTGACCGGGTGCTGCGACCAGTGGAAGCGCAGTTTCTTTATATTGGTCTGCCTCATATCGTAGAAGGCATTGCCGGTCCCCTTCGGTGTGGAATTGAAAAGCCGACAGCGCGTAACATCTCGTGTTGAGCTTAGAACCTCGTGACCCTGGTCGATACTGGCAAACTCATCGAGAAATATTGCTGTCCTTCTACCGCCGCGGCCTGCATTGCCGGTAGTTGAAGTGCCGTCTATCGTCGAGTCGTTATCCTTGTTGTAGATGTGAAGCTTGTTGCGGTTGATAGCAGGGGCCAAAAAGGGCGGCAGATACTTGTGTATAAAATCAATCTTCCAGAAAAGACAGTCCGGGTCCTCGGTCTTATCCACCATATCCTCGACACGAGAGAGCATCAGAAACGATTGTAAGGCGTGAAAGTGCCAGCGTTTTTCGATAGTGGTGGTTCCGATCCAGGTTGCTCCCATATCGCGGGATTTCTCGAACAGCAAATCCTCACCTTTGACAATCGCAAGCTCTGTTTCCATCAGCGCATCATCCTGATAGTCATAGGTGATAAATGGCAGCGCCGATGGCTCAAGCCGCGGGTCGTAGGTCCAGACGAAGGTATTGACATAGAACAACAGATCACGTCTGCACATAATCCACAGTTCTTCGGCAGCCTTTTCGTCCGAGCAGCCGAGCCGTATCATTTCCTTGCGAAAGCGCAGGTTCGCATAAAAATCCTTCGGCACAAGGTCATAGTACGGCGTCTGCCTCGACCTGGCGCTTGATTCGCTCGATCTGCTCAATAAACTCGATTTGCTCTCTACCATCATCTTCGAACCTTTTGCTTGATTCAATTTCGGAGCGTGTTGGCAGCAGCTTGGCCCATACCTTGTGGATGAAGTCCGTTCGCAGGGCGGGATTGTTTCTAACATCGAGCAGCAGTGAATATGCTCCGGGTGACGGCGCCATATCAGGCGTGACATCCTTGACACGAATGTGTTCAAACACCCACTGGACAATCTGCCTGGCAGAGGCAGTTGGTTTATCAGCAAACTGCTCAATATCAACATCACAAAAACTATCAGCTTTGTTAGTGTCTTCATTTTCTGTTCCCAGAATTTCCGCGGCGGCCTGCTCCCAGGCATCCTTCTTGCTTCGCCCCTGGGCTTCGAGGACCTTTCGCTGCTCGATAAAGTCATCCCACTTATCCAACTGCCTTATCTGAGCGCGGATGTCGTCATCCCTTTGGGTCATATCTGTAAGTTATATACCCCCTGAATGAACTGTGTTAAAAAATCTTCATATTTCTACATATTTTTTTGCAGATAAATGTAATGCCAAAATGCTGCTTGCAAGTACAGGCGGCCCTCTGTAAAGGCCCGGAAATTACCGATAGACAGGGTCGGTTAACTGTAATTTTGCACTCTCGGCTTTCGGGGTAGATACTTACAGGACTGCTTGGCGGCCAGGGGGCGTGGTTCGGTTTTCTGGCCAAAAAAGCATTCTTTTTTACTGGCCTGCCTCTCAATACCGGCGTTATGTGTGCCCTTGACGCCAAGACAGCCATTTTCGGCCTGTGGTGGCTTGTTGTCGGCTGTCTTTGTGAGCTTGCGGGCGTGCGGACAGACAGACCGAAGGTGCTCAATATACCCTACAACCCTTCGCTGCTGCCGTTTGACGGCCTTTGGGTCGTCTGCTGTCCTGTGCTGTCAACTCTGGACACTGCCAGTCAGTTAAAAAAAGAGGTGTTATTGGGTATCCTAATGGTATCTTTCCCCCTTACAATCCCCCTATCTGCCTTTACCTGCCCAGGTGTGTGTGTTTTTGTTTTGTCCAACCGTTAATCCAGCAGATTTATGGCTGGTTTTCGGCTGGTCTTGGAGGTCTGCTGCCAACGGACGCTGGCTTCTGAATGGCTGGTAGAAGTAATTATACACCCCCTAAATTTTGCGTCAAGAAAAATCTGCAAGAAATGTTGAAAAAGAGTCATTTTATTCTTGACTCGCTTGTAGAAAAAAAGTATATTCGGATTCAATGGCGTAACGGTCAAGCCAGAATAAATCAGGTTGTTGAAATCGAAAGGGTGATGAAATGCAGGTCAAAAAAGAGGGCGATAAGCTGCACATCGTTATCGACATTGCCAAAGACCCAGCACCGAGCAAAAGCGGTAAAACTCTTGTCGTTGCAAGCAGTCGTGGCTGTGTCAAGACAGATGTCCAGATAGACGGCAAACCCGTAATCGTTGGCGTCAATGCCTATATCAGGAAATAGGAAATGGACGAGCAGAGAGCAAAACAAATAGTAGCGGAGAACCCTGCAGTGGTTTATGAATACGCTGGAGCTAATCGACAAGCTCTTTGAATTGGCAGGGACTATGGCCGAGGAGCTTTACGAGCACAAGTGCGAGAACGCTGATTACTACAACAGCCAGCTTACCGGACTGTTCGAGCAGCGGGAAAAGATTAGCAAGGGATGATGGGTTCACGGATTAAGGCTATCAGATGACAGACTTAAAGAAAACAGTTAAGAGGGTTTCTGCTGGGCTTGTTCGTGAAGCGGGCAAGCTGCGCAAAGTGGTTGTCATTCTCGAATCGCCGAACGTGATTAAGTTTCGGGCTAAAGGATGTCGCAGGGCTTACTCATTGACAACCGATGCCTGCTATCACCTGGCTATCAAGGCTCACGTAGCCGACCAGCGAAGGCAGGCAAAATTAAAACGGAAAGCAAAAAGGGGTAAGTGATGAAACTATTGACAAAAGAAATCCAAAACAAATTACCTGCTATCGGCTCACAGAGCGAAGTTAAAGACCCTGTAGCAATTATCAAATTCTTTGACCCGACAGGTTCTTGGACTTGGTTCGTTATCGAGGGTGAGCAGCAAGAGGACGGAGACTGGCTGTTTTATGGTCTGGTTCACGGGTTCGAGAAAGAGTTTGGATATTTTACCTTGTCGGAACTGCAAAGCTGCAAGCAGGGCTTGACAGGTTTAAGAGCGCTGCCGATTGAGCGGGATTTATACTTCAAGCCTAAACCGGTAAGCCAGTGTAATGGTTCTGGGGGTGATTAAGCTATGACACGAGAGCAGTTTTTAGCAAAGATAGTTGACCTGTGTGGAACGCTAAACGAGACAGCAGCACAAAAGGCAGAATATATGCTCAAAACCGGCTGCGTTGACGTTGGCAGCTACGATGATAACTACGAGTTGCCAAAACTGGCAATGGTAGCTATTTGCCGTTCACTTGCCGACCAGTTCTTACCGCCACGTCCAACACCAAAACAGAAAGAGGAAATCGAAAACATCAGCATCTTCATATAGAGGAGTGATTATGTTCACTGACGTAGAATTTATGACGGCAAAAGAAAAAGAGCAGGTA
>DAOWID010000312.1 GCA_030641115.1 Planctomycetota bacterium
AAACGTTGACAACTTCGACATTAGCGTGCGAACTCAGGATGACTACTTTGGCTTGCGCTTCACAGGTCAGATCGACATAGCCACAGCCGGTGACTATACGTTCTACACCGAATCTGATGACGGCAGCAGACTGTACATCGGCAGTACGTTGGTGGTCGATAACGACGGGCTGCATGGCATGGTTGAGCAGTCAGGTACGATCAGCCTTACTGCCGGCATGCATCCGATCACCGTTACGATGTTCGAGAAAGGCGGCGGCGAGGGTCTGAACGTGCAATATGAGGGCCCGGGCATAACCAAGGAACCGATTCCCGACGATGTCCTGTATCGTCAGTCTTCTCTGGTTGATCTGAGTGGCGACGGCGCGGTCGACTTCAAGGACTATGCGCTTCTGGCAGACGCATTCCTTGACGAGCTGCTGTGGCCATAGCAGCAGAGTGTTGCGGCAAGGCTAACTACTTAGCCGACGGTCTTGCACCAATTCGGGGCCTATGCTTGTTGTGATTGAGCATAGGCCCCGGTCTTTTTTCGCAGTGCTTCAAGCGTACGGTGAGTAGACTCCGTGTGTCTAGCTGAAATCTCCCTATGCGCACAAGGTTTTGGGTTTTCAGGAATTGACTTCGCCGGTAGAATGAATCGAAATATGATCCTGGCTGAGGTAAATAAGCAATCCGGGCATAAGGGGTCTGTACTATGAGCAGTAGGCACAAGAACTCGGGGACCGTGGCAGTAGGTGTAGTCCTGCTGGTAATTGTTGCATTGATAGTTATATCAATTGTTCGATCATTCTGGCTCGATTCAGCAAATCAGTATTATGATACCTTGGTGCGGGCCTACATATGGCAGAAGCCGGATTACGAAGCGGGGGACCACACCGAGCTAAGAACGCGATTGCTGGAAGATCCCATCTTTATCAAGATGCACCGGTGGGACAAAATGAGTTTCGTTAAGGACAAAGAATTATATGATGAAATGGTAAAAGCATATACCGAACAAGTGAGGAAAAGAGACGAAGAATCTGGCGGTGTCATCGATGCGTTGATAAATCTGTGAGTACGCACGGTCCAAACAAAAGCCAGATTTGACTTGACAAAATGCTTGTGGTTAGATATTTAGAGGTGTTGAAATTGATTTCGGATGGTTGGGTGGTTTGTTTTAGTTGCAAAGGCTATTTGGAGTAGTTGAATATGTTGCCGGTGAAAAAGACCAGTAAGAGTAAAACACGCACTCGGCGCAGCCACCATCGGTTGAAAGCTGTGAACTATTCGGTCTGCAGCAAATGCGGCCAGGCCAAGCTGCCACACGCAGCATGTCAGAACTGCGGCTACGTCAACCCCAACATCACATTGAAGCTTGGCAAGGAGGAAGGCAGCTAAGATGCGAATCGCCATTGACGCTATGGGAGGTGACTACGCACCAGATGAGGTCATCGCCGGTGCGTTGGACGCGATTGAGCTGCTTGATGAGACTGATGAGCTGATACTTGTCGGGCCACAGCAAATAATAGAATCGCGCCTGTCTTCTTTAACCTACCGTAAAGGCGCCGTTAGCGTGGTCGATGCTCCCGATGTAATTGGTATGGACGAGGCGCCGATTGAGGGTCTGCGAAGAAAACCCAAGAGTTCAATTGCGGTTATTGCCAAATTGGCTAAAAGGGACCAGGTTGATGCGGTGATTTCCGCAGGTAACACGGGGGTCTGCGTTGCGGCTTTCCAGATGAGGATGAGAAATCTGCCGGGAGTCAATCGGCCGGGAATAGCAGTAGTGTTTCCCACCATCGAAGGGCCGGTCACAATATGCGACGTGGGCGCCAATATCGCTTGTAAGCCGATAAATCTCTATCAATATGGGGTGATGGCCAGTGTGTACTCAAAACACCTCCTCGAAATCGAAAACCCAAGGGTGGGCCTCATGAGCATAGGCCAGGAGGACGCAAAGGGTAACGAGGTCGTAAAAAGGGCCCGCGAACTGATGAAGTCAGATTCGAATATGAATTTTGTTGGGAATATCGAAGGCAGAGACATCTTCAGGGGGGTTTGTGACATTGCCGTTTGTGAAGGTTTTGTCGGCAATGTAGTTCTCAAACTCACCGAGGGCCTTGTTGATGGCCTGTTTAGGGCGATAAAGCACGAGCTTATGCAGGAAAAGCCCCAGCTTGCTATGGAATTCAAGCCTGTGATAGCAAGAATTTATGGCAAGTATGACTACAATGAATATGGCGGCGCCCTGTTGTTAGGCGTCAATGGGACCGCGCTGATCTGTCATGGCTCAAGCCAGAGTCGAACAATAAGAAATGCCATTCTGGCCTCCAAAAAATACTACACCCAAAGAATAAACGATAAGATCACGGAATGCCTATCGGAAACTTGCGTAAGGACGGCTGATGCACAAGTCAATTGACGGTCGGACCCCCCCCTACCGCGCAGTTATCAAAGGTACTGGATCGTTTGCGCCGGCAAAAATACTAACGAATGAAGATCTGCTGAGGATGGTTGATACCTCAGACGAGTGGATCACGACGCGGACCGGTATCAAGAGGCGGCACGTTACCACTGATGACGAGACTACTGCATTCTTAGCCGCCGAGGCAGCCAAAAGCGCTCTGTCCGACGCGAATCTTGATGCCGGCGAGCTCGACCTTATTATTGTTGCCACTATTACGCCGGAGATGGTCTTCCCTTCTACGGCATCCTTTGTGCAGCGCTCTATTAAAGCAAAGAACGCATGGGTGTTCGATTTGGCCGCTGCCTGCAGCGGTTTTATCTACGGCCTGGCGATTGTGCAGCAGTTCCTCCAGAGCGCGCGATACAAAAACGCTCTTGTAATAGGAGCCGAGACTTTGACGAAAATTACGGACTGGAGTGACAGAAAAAGTTGCGTTCTCTTCGGGGATGGTGCGGGGGCGGTCGTGATTGAACGAAGTGACGAAGGGCGTAGCGGTATTTTGTACAGCACGATGTACTCGGATGGAGACCGATGGGATGCGTTGAATTGTCAGGCATACGGTTCTCGTCATCCGGCACATAAACAATTGGACGACCCCAAGAAAATCTATATGCAAATCAAAGGCAGAGAGGTCTATCAACTGGCTGTTCGGCGAATTGTCGAAGCTGTAACACAGTGCATGAACCATTCTGAATTAGGCGTTGACGATATCAGGATGGTCATCTCGCACCAAATGAATGCAAGGATTATCGAGTCCGCAGCGAAGCGGCTGAAGCTGCCCGATGAAAAAGTCTACGTAAATATCGATGAATACGGCAATACATCCGCTGCATCGATCCCAATTGCATTCGATGAGTGCGTCAAGAAAGGAAAAATCATTCGCGGTGATATTGTTATCTTCGTGGCCTTTGGAGCAGGTCTGACCTGGGCCGCAAATGTTATTGAATACTGATTCAGTGAGCTGTATGTCATAAAGTGTGAAACGAAATACGAGATACGAGTAGTGAAGACTGCTTTCTTATTTCCGGGACAAGGTGCTCAAGTTGTAGGAATGGGCAAGGACATCGCCCAGTCATTTCCTGCGGCGTCGCAGATTTATGATAAGGCAAATCAAATCGTCGGCTTCGATGTAAGCAAAATCTGTTTTGAAGGCCCCGCCGAGCAACTAAATACCACAACGATTTCACAGCCTGCGATTTTTGTTACCTCTGCTGCCATATTAGAGATTCTCCGAAGGAACGCTGCTACGAGTGACATACAACCTGACGTGACGGCCGGTCTCAGTCTCGGCGAATATACCGCTCTCTACGCCGCTGGAGTAATCAGCTTTGAGGATGCACTTATCCTCGTGCAGAAGCGTGGGCAAGCCATGCAGGCAGCCGCCGATGCCACTGAAGGTGCGATGGTCAGCATTATCGGCCTCGATGAACAGCAGGTCCGCCAAATCTGTGCCGAGGCTGGCAAAGACGAACTTCTGGAGCCCGTTAACTTCAATTGCCCCGGACAAATCGTTGTAAGTGGCAACAAGCCAGCTTGCGCACGAGCACAAGAGCTGGCAGAAAAATACGGTGCCATTAAGGCCGTCCGCTTGGAAGTGACCGGGGCTTTTCATACGGAAATGATGTCCAATGCTGCCGATGCGCTAAAAGAGGCGCTGTCGATTTGCCAAATTTCCGATCCATCTAATATCAGGACTATCGCCAACATTGATGCTGAGTATTATCAGAGCACCGAAAGAATCGCAGAAGGGCTAACAAAGCAATTGACTTGCCCCATTCTTTGGCAAAAATGTATGGAACGACTCCAGGCTGACGGAGTTGAAACATTTTACGAGATTGGCCCTGGCAGAGTCTTAACGGGCCTTATGCGAAGAATCAACAGAAAGGCGAAGGTTATCAACATAAGCAGTCTCCAATCGATAGAAGAATTATCAGTTTAGCCCCCAGGTTCATCCAGGGGGTAATTTTACTTGGGAGCAAAACATATGTCAGAAAAAAGGCTGGCCGTCGTTACAGGTGCTGCAAGAGGTATAGGCAGAGCAATTGTCCTTGAGCTGCTGAAGCAAGGTCGTATTGTCGCTGGGCTTGATATAAATGCCGAGCAACTCGCCGAGCTGGAAAAGGACGTCAAAGAGGCTGGCTTTACAGTTATTACTAAATGTGTGGACATAACCAATACGGAGCAGTTCACGGAAGTGCTTGAGTCGCTGGCTTCGGAACATGGCGGCATTGGTATTCTCGTGAACAATGCCGGTATCACCCGTGACAATCTGCTTATCCGAATGACTGACGAGGAGTTTGACAGCGTATTGGAAGTCAACCTGCGCGCGGCTTTCGTGGGGATGCGTGCCGCCGCAAGGTCTATGATGAGGAATCGATTCGGAAGAATTATCAACATCAGCTCCGTCGCCGGTATTATGGGCAATGCCGGCCAAACAAATTACTCGGCGAGCAAAGCTGGTCTTATCGGCATGACCAAAACCATAGCACGCGAGCTGGCCAAGAAGAATGTTACTGCAAATTGTATTGCGCCGGGTTTTATTGATACTGAAATGAGCAGAAAACTGCCGGAACCCGTCATAGAAGCTGCAAAGCAGTTGATACCAATGCGGCGAACCGGCAGCGTTGAGAACGTAGCTAAGGCCGTCGCATTTCTTGCAAGCGACGAGGCCGCCTACATCACCGGCCAGGTCCTCTGCGTCGACGGCGGTATGGCTATGTAAGGGCCGACATTTAGCTCCACGTTTCACGTGCGGTTTCTTTCCGCAATTTATTGCGTGCGTTCGCCGCTCGGCAGCGTATCGTGTGTTTCTGCAAATTTCGCTCTCTTGAGATTGGGTTTGATTGGGTTTGTTTTCCGGAAGGGTCCGGAGGGCTGATTTTGATAATCCTTTGTTAACAATGAGCTTACGTTCATTTTTGGCTTTTTGGAAATTGGGTTTGAATTGG
>DAOWID010000229.1 GCA_030641115.1 Planctomycetota bacterium
CAGCCATCACAAGGACAAAATGCACGGATGTTCTCTTCGGGCGTTCCGGGCGGCACTTCACAGCCCGGCATTAGAATGAATCTGTCGCCGCCTGTTTTGATGCACTGGCTTGCAGCTTTGGCGACATCCTCCGGCGTGCTCTGAAGTAGAACAGCGGACGGGTCGAAATTACCGCACAACGTAATATCCGGACCGACAAGCTCTCTTGCCTCATCGAGGGGGACCATCCAATCAACGTCTATAATATCCGCGCCGGTCTTGGCCATGTGTGAGATATTATTTCTTATGTTGCCGCAAATATGCAGCTTGACGGCGGCTCCGGCTTCGTGAATAGCCGCGATCTGCTTCTGCTGGAGCGGCAAAACGAGTTCAGCATACATATCCGGGCTAATCAGACTTGCAGCAGCATCGCCCATGCCAATCATGTCAGCGCCGGCTTTGATTTGGGCAACGGCAAATGCAATCTCGTTTTGGACGATGATCTCACCTGCCTTGACAAACGTTTCGGGACTATCCGTCAGGTCCAGCAGCGCGTTTTCTATGCCGCGCAAGTCCACGTATTCAGCCAGCGGTCCTTCCACCCACCCCAGTACACTGTGGGTTTGTCCTACTTGGGCGGCCATCTTACGTACACTTTCCATCCGCTGTTTCGTTCGTTCTGCGTTTTCGATATCCAGCGGCTTTATTTTCGGTATATCACCGAGGGTCTTTATCAATACATCTTTGGGCTTGCCGACCCCATTCTCGGGGTAATCAAATTCTATGCCGTAGGCTGAGGCCTCTCGCCAGGGATCGCTTATCGCGCTTATCTGGTCGATATTAAATGCTCTGGTAACGGCAAGCTGTGAATCTACAAGGACATCGCCGTCAAGGTAATAATCCCTGTAGCTACGGCCGATGAAGTTGGCTGACCAGGCCATGAAGATAGGGGTGACAGCCGGACGATCACGAGAGTCACCGTTTAGAATAGCATAGATTCGCTCTTTAGGAGTCATAAATCACCTTAACAAGTCAGACCTACCCACTCTCATTCCGAGCGAAGCGATGCGCAGCATTGCGAAGTCGAGGAATCTACTAAAAGTGCCCTCTGCAACTTACCTGATTATGTTTCATGTTTTCCCAGGCAGCTGCGCCAAACGCTCAAGTTTCATAATTGTAACTCATTCAGGCGAGGATTCACGTACTTTTTGCAATCTTTTTAGCTCAGACGTGGTCGTCTTTAATAGGTTGTGGCATAAAGCCCCTGACTTTGTCAGTTTGTTATTGAAGACAATAGTGTCTTGATAGCGTATGGATGCTTACGAGCAGAAGGTGGCTTCGTTGAAGCGTCAGCCTTTTATCGAATCTTGTTTGGTTCCGGCTCGACGGGGTTAGGGGTTATTATCTGTGAGCCAGTGGAAGGACATAAATGTGAAGTCGAGAAAGTCCACCCTACAGTCGCCGTTTATGTCGCCTGCAATGACGGTTTCACAAACCGGTTTGCCAAAGTATGATTTGCTCGCTTGGGCTGTGCCGCCGTAGGCACCCATGTTAATAACACCACCATTCGGGAACGGCTCATAGCCGATGGGATCGCTCATATTGCCTGCGTCAAGACATGGGCTTGTCACATCATCCTGCACCCAGGTTCCCGCCGAAGGCGGGTTTGCGTTCCATCTGCCGGCCTGCGATTTCAAATGATAGTCACCATCGATCCACAAGTCGTCGCTGAGGTCATCGTCAGTGCCATTGTTGTTCCAGTATCCCGCTTTCACAAACAACGGATCAGCGTCGATATTACCCAAGCCCTCCCAGCCAGCCTCGACATCAGTATACGCAATATCCACGGACAAATCGCCAATTCCAACAATCTGAGGTTCTTGGACCGGTCTGTTGCCCCACACAATGCTGTTTGAGATGGAGACCGGGCCACCACCTTCTGTGCATATTCCACTACCTGGAGTACCCGTATTTCCTGCAATTGTACAGTAGTCTATCTGCAGGTCGGTATCTTTTGTTTTGATAGCTCCTCCGCCTTCACCGGCCATGTTGCCGACGAGCAGGCAATTCTGCACTGTTTGACTTGCGAGCCGCACATATATCCCGCCTCCGCTTTTACGGGCGACATTAGCAACAACTTGGCAACCTTCGATAGCATTGCTACCTTCGCTAATATATATGCCGCCACCAGTTGGCGCCGTGTTTCGGTTAATATCACAGTCTCTGATTTCTATATCATGTGCCCATGCAAATACCGCGCCACCCTCATGAGTAGCCGTATTGTTCACTATCGTGCAACCCAGAATTCTTGTTGGAGCTGGTGGGCAACAGCATATTCCACCACCGCCGCCGAGACCCGTACTGCAATCAGATATCACGCAACCGACAATCTCACTGCCGCCGGAGTAAACACCGCCTCCGGCATGGTCGCTTCGACAGTGTGTTATCACGCAGTTAATCATTTTCATGGCGCCTCTAAAACAGTTGACGGCACCTCCGGCACCGGCCACACCTGGACCGGAGTGAGCATAGCCGTTCATGATCGTAAGTCCTTCCAAAACGAAGTCTCCACATTTGTGGAAGTAGAACCCATAGTCGACGTTTTCACAGTCAATAATGCATTCTCCCGGTCCATTGATGCTTCGCAAAAAGAGCGGTTTGTCGTAGACATCGATTCGGCGATTACCTGCACCGCGGTACGTGCCGTTGGTCAGCAGGACTATGTCATGTGGAGAAGCCATATCCACGGCTTTCTGAATCGTCGCGAAGGCTGATGCTTCGCTATAACCATCGCTATCGTCATTTCCATTTACGGCATCCACATATATGACCGCGCCTCCCGCCAACTCATACGCCCCCATGTCCACTATGGCCGTGCCGTCCTCGTCTCCGTCCATCGGAAGGCGATTCCCCTCTATATCGATCTCGGGCAATCCTGTTTGCGGGGTGTTCATCCCAGCATCAATACATGGCGAATCCTCTCGCAGGTGATAGTTGCCATCAATCCACAAATCATCGTTCGCGTCGTTAGGTGTGCCGTTGGGGTCCCAATGTCCGGGGTCCGCGAAGCATGGGTCGGTATCAACATTTCCCCCGCCTGGCCATCCGCCGTTAATGTCGCTGTGCTTAATCGTGATCGTCGAGCCGTCATTGTTCCATATTTCGGCCCCACCATCCCAGAGAATGGTATTAGCGGCCACAAGAATGCTCGGATACATTTGGAGGTAAGAATCACAGGCTAACGCATTGCCGTTTGGTGCCAGATTACCGGCAAACGTGCAGTTGATGAGAATTGATTTACTCGGGCCGCTATAGCCATGGCTGTAGATCGCCCCGCCCATATTGCCTGCCCTGTTTCCTGCGAAGAGACAGCTTCTCAGGGTGAGATGGCTGTCACGTGTGCTGAAGATCGCGCCGCCGGAATATTTGGCGGAGTTGCCGGTGAATGAGCAATTGGTCAACGCGGTGTTGCCACGGTAGTGGTACATCCCCGCACCTTGATGGGCAGAGTTGGCACTGAAGATACAGTTCGCTATCGTCGGGTCCCCGTGAATGAGTATCCCTCCTCCCATTCCGGCAGTCATATTTGCATGGAAGGTGCAGTTGCTGATTGTGGGGCTACAGAAATCAACGCATATTCCTCCGCCTTGGCTGGCGGAGTTGCGTGAGATGGTGTTGTTCTTGATTACGGGCGAACCAGCTTCGTAACAACGAATGCCGCCTCCTCCTCCGCCTGGTTCGCAGTGATTGTCTCGAATCTCATTGTTCTGGATAAGCGGTGAAGCCCCATAAAAGCAGGCTATGCCGGCTCCGCCGTCAGAATCATAAAGTATTCGATTGTTTCTGATGATATTGTTTCGGATGGTCGGAGATGCACCTGAGATGCACAATATTCCTGCTCCCGTGCCGTCGACACCGTTAATGATTGTAAGACCTTCCAGAACGGAGTTTCGGCTTTCATTGCTGTGAAAATAGAAGCCACGGTGGGATTCTTCCTCCGTGCCGTTGCAATCTATGATTGTTGAGGCTACGGTATCTTCGTCGTTTGGGTCAGTGCTTCGGACGGTGATGGCTTTGCCCTTAAAATCGATGTCGCGGTTGCCATCGCCGGTATAGACACCGCGTTTAACGATCACTATGTCGCCATCGTTTGCGTCATCGATTGCCGCCTGGATGTTGTCGAATTCAGCAGGTTTGTCATCGTCAACGTAAATAGTCCTTTCTGCGGCAACAGTGCCGCCCAGCACCATCAAAGACAGCAAAATGACTACAAAATTCTTTGGATCTGTTTTGGCACTCATTCTTTTCTCCTTCCAAAAAAAGTTGTGGTCAGCAGAACAAATCCTCTACCTGAGATTTCCCAAATACCGCGTTTTGCAGCGTTTCGAGACCTTCCAATACACTACATTGGCGAATTTACTCCGGACTACTACCGTTCTTGCCCCCTTTCGTGTACATACCGAGAGCTCCTAAAACTGTCACCATATATAAAGACGGGCGCCGAAAGCCCCAAGTGCAGATTAAATCCAAAGAAAATTCGCATATCCTGCGAATGTCTCTAAGTCATGTTTCTATGGAAGGTTAAGACCAAAGAGAATACCGCGTCGGCTGCAACACTTATAAATTGGAGAAATGAGTTTGAGTATATCACGCAGGTTATATAAAATGCCTTGGCGAAGCCGACTGCGTGCGGTTGCCCACAGAGCGTGTAGGGGTCGATTGTTGCCCATCGGCAAATACCGGGGCTGTGGCGGATACAGGCGTAAGGGATATACTTAGTTCATAGCCAAAAGAATAGAGGAGCACAAGTATGTTACGAGTAGGAATTGCAGGTCTTGGGTTCATGGGGCGGATACACTATAAGTATTGGAAGGCACTGGAAGGCGCGGACGTTGCAGCCATCTGCGATGCGAACCCAAATATAGAGGAAGATGTTAAACGAACGGTAGGCAATATCGGTGACGCTGAAGATGCGATTGACTTTGCCAGCTTACAGTTGTACACAGATTTTGAAAAGATGCTAAGCGATGGCAAACTCGATGCGATTTCACTTACGCTGCCGACCTATCTGCACGCGGACTATTCAGCAAAGGCTCTGGCTGCAGGCGTAAACGTTTTGTGCGAAAAGCCGATGGCACTCAACGCGCAAGACTGTGAGCGGATGGTCGATGAGGCCAAGCGCAGCGGAAAGGTGCTGCAAATCGGGCACTGTGTTAGATTCTGGCCTGAATATGCAAAGGCCAAAGAGATAGTTGATAGCGGCGAGTACGGCAAAGTCATCGCAGCGACGTTCCAGCGTTTAGGTGCTCCGCCGACATGGAGTATAGATAATTGGTTCCTGGACGAAAAACGCAGCGGAGGAATGACGCTCGACCTGCACATCCATGACACGGATTTTGTGCAGTATCTGTTTGGGAGGCCCAGCGCAGTTTGTAGTTTTGCGGCAAAAGGTGCCGGCGGAGCGCTGGTGCATATAGTCACACAATATCTTTATGATGATGACAAGGTTGTGACCGCTGAGGGCGGTTGGGCGATGATGCCGGCATTTGGATTTGAGATGAGCTTCAACATAGTGATGGAAAAGGCAACGATTGTTTATGATCTGACGCGAGAGCCGGCGTTCAAGGTCTGTCCTGCAGAGGGAGAAGCCATTACGCCGGAGGTGGAAAAAGAAGATGGCTGGTTCTTGCAAATAGCGCATTTCGCAAAGGCTATACAGGGCGAAAAAGTCAAGCCGATCACGACGCTGGAAGAATCGCGGGATTCTGTTAAAATCGTGGCGGCAGAAAAGGAATCCGCGAGAAAAAAAGAGAAGGTTTGGATTGCATAGGCAAGAATAGAACGGATTGAATTGGAGAATGGCACAATGAAATGCAAAGATTGGCCCGTAGGAATTTGTAGCTGGTCACTGCAGACGGATGTGGCTGGAGTGGCAGAGGCGATGACGAAACTGGGGATTGAGCATGTTCACCTGGCAATAAGGCCAGCGGTAGAAGAGGGAGGAGACGATTATCTGGCGGCGGTGCAGAAACAGGGCTGGACCGTAAGCAGCACGATGATAGATTTTCCGCAGGAAGACTATACGACGCTGGACAGCATCAAAGTAACCGGCGGGATAGGGCCGGATGAATACTGGGAGCAAAGTCAGAAGCTGTTTGTCGGTGCGGTTGAGGCTACGGTCAAGTTAGGCGTGAAATACCTGTCGATGCACGCGGGGTTTATCGATGAAAGTGACCCGGCGTACACTAAGAAATTCTACGACCGGATCAGATGTTTGGCTGATGCGGCAAACGAGAAGGATATTATTCTGCTGCTGGAGACCGGCCAGGAAACAGCGGAGGAGCTAAAGCACTTTTTGGAGAAACTGGATCATCCGGCGATAGCGGTCAATTTTGATCCAGCAAATATGATTCTTTACGACAAGGGCGATCCGATCGAAGCGGTACGGGTGCTGGCGCCGTGGGTAAAGCATATTCATATTAAGGATGCTATTCGCACGAAGCAGCCGGGCACGTGGGGGGCGGAGGTGCCCTGGGGGGACGGCGAAGTAGGGCTCGAAGCGTTCTTGAACGTGCTTCAGGACGTTGCGTTTGCAGGAGCCATGGCGATTGAGCGGGAAGCGGGGGACGATAGGTTCGCAGATATCAAGCTGGCAGCCGAGCGGCTACAGCGTTTCAACCAGTAATGATGAGTTCTGCAAAAGTCTTTAACCAATAATGGCTAAAGGAGAATGAAATGGGCTGGCAATTGTACTTTCGGTTAAGCGCAATGATGTTCTTGCAGTATGCGATTTGGGGTGCGTGGGCGCCGGTGCTGGCGGCCCGTCTGTTGGGGCCGCTCAAGATGAGTGGCAAACAGACGGGATGGATTTACGCCACGCTTCCGCTCGGGTGCATAATCTCGCCGCTGATTGCAGGGCAGCTTGCCGACAAATGGGTCAACACGGAGTTAATACTTGCTGTGGCCCACTTAGTTGGGGCGATGCTATTGTTTGTCGCCGCGTGGAAGTCAACGTTCCGAAGTCTGTTTGTGTTGATGCTTCTGTATTCATTGTGCTATGCAGCCACGCTGCCGCTGGTCAACTCGCTGATGTTTCACCAGTTGGCGCAAAGTAACCTCGATGTCAGCAAGCATTCTGCGAATATTTTCATCTGGGCGCCCATCGCGTGGGCGTTGGTTGGCTATTTCCTGACCGGCTGGCGGTGGATGTTTAAGACGGGAGGAGAGGGACGCGATTGCCTCTGCGTTGCAGCTATACTGTCGGTAGTTATGGCTGTTAGCTGCTCTTTCCTGCCGAAGACTCTGCCGGCGAAGACAGGTGAGATCCCTGTCCTCAAGGCGATGGAGATGCTCGGCGATAGGAGTTTTCTGATCTTTATCGTGATATCTATGGTTGCTGCCGGCATGATGCAGTTCTATTTCTTGGGTACGGCTCAGTTCATGCAGGATATGGGAATTGCGAGTAAGAATGTGCCTGCGTCGATGGCCATCGCGCAGGCGGTCCAGGCACTCGCCACTTTCTTTGGGCTGACCCTGCTACTGAAGGAGCTGGGGCCGAAGTGGACATTGGTTGTGGGTGCGTCGTGCTGGCTGTTAATGTACATTGTTTATGTCGGCACAAAGCCAAGATGGCTGATTGTCATCTCGCAGTCTTTGCACGGGCTTGCGTACGTATTTTTCATCATCGTCGGCCAGATCTTTGCAAATGAGATTGCGCCCGAGGAGATTCGCGGCTCGATGCAGGCGCTGATCTTTGCTGCCACGGTGGGTGTCGGCCTGTTCCTCGGGACACAATTTGCCGGTGTAGTCATGGATCTTTCCAAGAAGGAAGGCAAGTTCCAGTGGCGTCCCATTTTCATGGTGCCTTGCGGAATTATGCTCGCCTGCGTTTTGGCGCTTGTCTTCATCTTCAAAGGACAAGCATAACCGTTTCGATACGCTGGCCAGCTTTGGAAGGATGACAAGGAGCCAGTTTGGTCTCGGCAGATACCTTTGGCTGTCGTGCGGCGAGAGACTGAGAGCCCGCAACAAAATGAATATATGTTTGTACTGTCATCCTGAGCTTGCCCCTCAGGGGCGAGCGAAGGATCTGGGTTACGAATGAAAAACATAATCGTTCACGGCGTATAAGTTGCGTTCTTGGGGTCATTGCGAGGAGTTTTACGACGAAGCAATCTAAAACGTAACGATTGAGATTGCCACGGCCTTTGAAAAAGGCCTCGCAATGACATAAAACGCCACATTTGCCCCGTGAACGGTTCCTGAAAAACTTCGTACTTTGGCCAGATTCTTCGTCCGCCTCTGGCGGACTCAGACCTGTCCTTGAGCGCAGCGAAGGAATGACATTGTCTCATTATGTTAGACGTTTTAAGTAACACATCTGCGAGAAGAGCGAAGACCTCACACCGTAAATTTTAGGAACTCCTGGGTGAGTGACATTGTGTACTTGCCTGGTTTGCCGTCGCCGATGACCTGGCCATCGAAGCGGACCACAGCAACAATATCCTGAGTGGTTCCAGCAATAAAGAGCTCGTCAGCATGGCTTGCTTGCCGGAGTGTCAAAGACTGCTCAGCAACTGTAAGGCCAATGTTTCTGGCTGCTTCTATTACAGACTTGCGCGTAATGGAGGGTAGGATGTTAGCTGTTAGGGGAGTCGTTTGCAGCTTTTGTCCGAAGATTGCAAAAAACGTTGAATGACTGCCCTCGGTTATGAGGCCGGCCTCATCGACGAGTATTGCCTCGGCGCAGCCTTTTTGGGCGGCATCTTGTCGGGCGAGGACATTTGCCAAGAGATTTAACGACTTTATATCGCATCTTCTCCATCTCCAATCGGGATGCGTCGATACCGCAATACCTTTGGCCTTGTCATCTGCGTTGTCGCCTGATTCGGTTACGGTCAGGAAAAAAATAGGCTCTAAGCTGGCATCCCACGTGTGCTTCCGCAGTGCCGAGCCTCGAGTGATATGAAAATATATATTGGCGTTGAGTATGCCTGCGGCCTCAAAAGCCTTATGAACGCGGGAACGGACTTCGTCAATATCCACGCCGGTTATTCCGATTGCGGCCAGGCTGTTGGCAAATCTTTGCAGATGTTCTTTGAGGGCAAAAATCTTGCCATCGTAGCTTCGCGCGACCTCATAGACCCCATCACCAAAGTAGATTCCGCGGTCGAAATAGACCGGCTCAAGGTCTTCTATCGGTACGATCTTGTCCTGTAGCATAGCTATCTGCATAAAATCGCTCCTTTATACTCTGTCATCCTGAGCCCCCGTTCTTGCTTTCGCAAGAAAGCATGGGGGCGAAGGATCTGGCCAGCGAAAGCAAGAGTGAGCGTCCATCCGTTAAGGCAGGAGATTCCCGCCAAAGGCGCGTCTAGCGACTTCGCTTCGCTCAGAATGACACCTCATTCGTTGCTCAATGCCCGATACTTGAAATTTCAGCTTCATATTCATAATAAGATACAAAAATATCTGATAATTTGCTTTACAAAAACAAGCCGAGTCCATAATATGCTTCGTCTATACGGATCTTAGAGTATGGAAGTCTGGAGCTATTAGAATGTATGCCGTAATTGAACAAGGCGGAAAACAATACAAAGTTGCTGAAGGTGATTGTATCAACATTGAGCTTGCCAAGACCGATCCCGACGCTGCGACGATTGAGTTGGAAAAGGTCTTATTTGTAAACGACGGCGAAAATATCAAAATAGGCACGCCATATTTGGAAGGTGCAAAGGTTGTAGCTTCGTTCAAGACCACCGCTCAAGAGGCCGTTGTCAAGGGCAAGAAGTTGTATCCGATGCACTTTCGCAGGCGCAAGCACAGCAGGCGGCGCATCGGGCACCGCCAGAAGTATTTGCAGGTGACAATCGACAAGATAGAGGCTTAGGCCCTGAGCTTAGGGACTGTGTTTTCTATGATTTTCTCGGTTCGGTCACGCCATGCGGCCGGGCCATTCTCAGCAAAATATCCGAATGATTCATCATCAACGAGCTTGCCCAGCAGTGCTTTACGGTCGGCGGGATCTGGCACGTCGTTAATAATGGATTTTCTAAGTGCCTCCACCTCAGTCAAGAATTCCCCGTGTGTTTTGGTGAAGGTCTGCTCCAGCTTCTTTTTGATATGACCGGCGTACGCAGGGCAGTTCCCTTCAGTCCCTACAGCGATCTGCAGACCGCCACGTTTCAGCACGGCTGGTACAAAGAAATCACAGAGTTCCGGTTGGTCAACTACGTTACACAGGATCTCCAGCTCCTGACAATCCTCGTAGATTCGTCTGTTGAGCTGCCGGTTGTTGGTTGCAGCTATGGCCAGCACCGCGCCCGCAAGGTAGTCTTTAGAATACCTGGATCTAATTAGTTCAGCTCCGCTGTCTGTGCATAGGTCAGTGAGAACGTCATCTATCTTTTCAGCCACGACGACTAGCCGAGCCCCGGCAGCCAGCAGCGCTTGCGCCTTCCGCACCGCTACCGCTCCACCGCCTATCAAGACCACACGGCGGCCAGTCAATTCCAGAAATATCGGATACTTAGCCATGGCGAAAGCATTATATCACACACTGAGCGATAGCAACATACAATTTGAAAAAGAGGGGCGAAAATCTTCGCGGAGCCGTAGCAACAATGAGTAACACCTGTTTTCGCAGCTCTATTTTTGAGGCAATTTTGCGTCTTTTCAATTCGCAAAAATGCTGATATAGTGTAGACTCTATGCGAATAAAGGGCGTTGTTGCTCGTTATTTGATATTGTGTCATTCCGCACTTGATGCGGAATCCAGTCCTTTCGGCAATCCTGGATTCCTGCTTGCGCAGGAATGACAAATCAGTGATTGAACGAATGAGTGCAACGAAAAAATTGCAGGCACCTTTGAGTGAAGCTGATGTGCGGAATCTTACAGCGGGCGATGAGGTCCTCATCAGCGGCGTAGTCTACAGTGCCCGAGATATGGCGCATAAGAGATTGTGCCAGGCGATAGAGGCAGGGGAGAAGCTGCCATTTCGGCTCAAAGGGGCGATTATTTATTTTGTCGGCCCGACCCCTGCTCGGCCCGGACGAGTGGTCGGCGCAGCCGGGCCTACTACGTCATCAAGGATGGATGCCTTTAGTCCTAAGCTAATCGCCAATGGCTTGAAAGCAATGATCGGAAAGGGATATCGAGGCTCTGAGGTCAGAGAGGCCCTAAAAAAATATTGTGCTGTCCATCTTTCCACCATCGGTGGTGCAGGGGCACTGCTATCGAAACACATTGTTGCTTCGAAAGTAATTGCATACGAGGATTTGGGAACCGAAGCTATCAGGGAGCTTGAGGTCGTTGATTTCCCGGCCATTGTTGCTTATGACTGTCACGGAGACAGTGTTTACAAGTCAATTGTTCGTAGTTCATAGTTCATGAACCATCCAGATAAAAATGTTTGTGAGTGTCGGAGACAACGAACCACGAACCACGAACTAAGGACAACAAGATGAAAGTTGCCTTACTTGGCCTATTGCAGTCCGGCAAAAGTACTCTTCTTTCGGCTATCAGCGGCAAGGCGATTCCTCCGGTTGGCTCAACCGCGATCGAAGAAGCCATTGTGCCGGTTCCGGACGAGCGACTCGATTGGCTGACCGAGCATTACAAGCCAAAGAAGACAACTCATGCGACGGTTGATTGCCTTGATTTGCCGGGCTTCAATTTCACGGATGAGCATGGCCGAGCTGCGGCAAGAAGGCTTATCAGCCAAATCAGAACCGTTGACATGCTCGTACTGGTGGTGCGGGCCTTTGAGAATCCAGCGGCGCCGCCTTATCGAAATAGCGTGAATCCGGTTAGGGATTTGGCAGAGTTGCAGACAGAACTACTGCTTTCTGATTTGGAGCTTGTAACGACGCGCATAGAAAGACTTGAAAAGCAGGTCAATAAACCGACCAAAACCCAGGCACAGGATAAAGCTGAGCTGACTGTGCAAAAGAAACTGCAAGAGGCTATCGAGTCGGAAAAGCCGATTAGCTCAGCTATTGAAACGGACGCTGAGCGCGAAACGATAAAATCGCTCGGGTTCTTGACGCTGAAGCCTGTGGCGGTTGTGGTCAACGTAGGGGAGGACAAATTGGACGATAAGTTCGATTTTGCCGGCATGATTGATAGCTCCGTGCCTGTGATTGCAGTTTGTGTCAAGCTCGAGTATGAGCTTGCACAATTGGACGCTGAGAGCAGAGCGGAGTTCATGACTGATTTGGGTATCAGCGAGTCAGCAGCAGGTAAATTCGTAAAGAGCTGTTATACAGCGCTCGGCTTAATCAGTTTTCTGACGGTCGTTTCCGGCGAGCTGCGTGCCTGGCCTATAAAGCAGGGCACCGTAGCACTGGATGCAGCCGGCAAGGTGCACACCGATATTAAGCGGGGCTTTATAAAGGCCGAGACTTTCGGCTTTGAGGACCTAAAAGAGTTTGGCAGCGAGAAGGCCCTCAAGGCTGCCGGCAAGATTCGGCTGGAAGGAAAAGACTACGTCGTCCAGGACGGCGATATTATCAATTTCAGGTTCAATGTCTAGGCCAATAAAACTCGAAGGCGATATTTGTGAATCGATTCTTAAAGCTATTGTTGCCGGGATTTATAGCGATATCAGCGGTGGTTTTTATTCTGTTCTCTCTTGATTCTAAAAGTCCTGATATTTCCAGGACCTACACTTATAAAGTCATCAATACCTTTCCTCACGACCGAAAAGCTTTCACACAAGGCCTGGTTTTCGAAGATGGCGTTTTATATGAAGGAACAGGACTGCCCGGACGTTCGACACTGCGCAAAGTCGAATTAGAAACAGGCAACGTCATGCAAACACGCAAGCTGTCGGATGAATTCTTTGGTGAAGGTATCACCATTTATGGAAGCAATATCATTCAGTTAACTTTCCTATCGAATATCGGGTTTGTCTACAACAAGGACACTTTTGAGTTGGTGCGAGAATTCAATTACCCAACCCAGGGCTGGGGCATTACGCACAACGGCAGCCATTTGATCATGAGTGACGGCACACCAATATTGTATTTCTTAGACCCTGAAACGTTTGAGCGAGTCAGCCGGATTACAGTATATGACCGCGATGTTCTCGTGTGGAGGCTTAACGAGCTCGAATGCGTCGAAGGCCAAATCTATGCTAATGTCTGGCCTACCGAACGCATCGCCAGAATTGAGCCCGAGACAGGCAAAGTGCTCGGCTGGATAGATATGAAAGGGCTTGTAGCTCGGCAAGACTACGCCGAGTATGAGGCTGTTCTCAACGGCATTGCGTATGATAAAGAAAATGGCCGCCTATTTGTAACTGGAAAGTTCTGGCCGAAACTCTTTGAGATAAAGCTGATCCCTGCAAAATAGTTGTGGCCGAAAATATGTGTGTTTGTTACAAGATTATGAGTTCTGCAAAATTGCAGGTTAGGCACATATTATTTAAGCAAATCCGTTTTTTGATTTTCTTAAATAATCGCTTAACTATTTGTTAAAGAACAACTTACTGTTTAACAAGAAAAAATCAAAAAACGATTTTTTCTTGCCAAAGTATGCCTAACCTGCAATTTTGCAGAAGCCTTTATAAAAATATGATATTCTGCCGTTGAAATAAGTAAGACTCACTTTGCATTACCAATCTGCAGCATACTTTCTTTCTGGAGAGAGCGTATGAAAGCAGTTGTGCTAACCGGTTTGAAGCGAATGGAGGTGAGGGATGTGCCGGAGCCGACAATAAAGAAGGATACCGATGTCCTGCTGAAAATTGAGATGGTAGGGATATGCGGTTCCGACCTTCACTATTACGAAACCGGCAGAATCGGTTCACAAATCATCGAGTATCCCTTCATAATAGGCCACGAATGCGCCGCCACCGTTAAAGCTGTTGGCGGCGCAGTTACCGGTGTCAAAGTCGGCGATGAGGCAGCAGTAGACCCGGCCGTGCCGTGTCACGAGTGCGACCAATGCAGGCAGGGTAGAGAAAACACCTGTCATAACGTGCGTTTTCTTGGCGTGCCAGGACAGGGCGGCGGATGCCTGTGTGAGTATATCATAATGCCGCAAGAATGCTGCTTTCCAACGAATGGGAAGATCACATTTGAACAAGGCGTCTTGTGTGAACCGTTGTCTATTGGCATACATTCGGTTAAACAGGCCCACATGCCGGGACGTGCCAATGTGGCCATACTCGGCGTAGGCCCAATCGGCCTGAGCGTTTTGCTTGCGGCAAGATCGGAAAAAGCCGAGACAATATACGTTACCGACAAGATTGATTCTCGTTTAGAAGCCGCCCAGAGCGTTGGTGCTACCTGGACTGGCAATCCCGACCGTATTGACGTCGCCAGCGAAATCCTCGCTGCTGAACCGCCTGGCATGGACGCCGTTTTCGAATGCTGTGGCCAGCAGGAAGCACTGGACCAGGCCTTCGATATCCTCAAGCCGGGCGGGCACCTGGTTATGATAGGAACGCCAAGGCAAGATCGCGTCTCGTTTGATGTTGACGAGTTCCGGCGGAAAGAGCTTTCCGTAATATATATACGCCGGCAGAATCACTGTGTCCAGCCGGCGCTGGACCTAATCAGGAGCGGACAGGTTAATGTTGACTTTATGATAACCCACCATTTCCCGCTCGAACAGACAAAGAAGGCATTCGACTTGGTGGCCGGTTATCATGACGGCGTAATCAAAGCTATGATTAGTCTATAAACTTTCATAAGAACCAATTTGATGGAGTAAGCTGTATGAGTTGGCTTGATTTGGAAGGAAAAGTTGCAATCGTTACCGGGGGAGCCTGCGGTCTCGGCAGAGCTGTTTGCGAGGGATTAGCCGAGGTGGGAGCGAAGATCGTAGTTGCTGATATAGATGAACAAGGCGCCAAGAAAGTGGCCGCTGACTTGAAGAGCAAGTTCGGCGGCAAGCATATTGCCACGACGACAGATGTAACCAGCAAATCGAGCGTTGACGCCATGATACAAGCGACTCTCGATGTTTTTGGGGGCCTTGACATTTTGGTCAACAATGCCGGCATAAACATTCCGAGACTCCTCGTGGACCCGGCGGGCAAAGAGGAGTTGACCGAGCAGATTTGGGACAAGGTCGTCGCAGTCAACCAAAAAGGACTCTTTCTCTGTGCACAGGTCGCTGCGCGGGTCATGATTAGCTCCGGCAACGGTGGCGTCATTATCAATATGGCTTCTGAGTCGGGTCTGGAGGGGTCCGAGGGGCAAAGCGTCTATGCCGCCACGAAAGCTGCTGTTTACAATCTAACAAGGTCCTGGGCGAAAGAACTCGGCAAACACAAGGTCAGGGTGGTCGGCGTTGCGCCGGGGATACTGGAAGCTACTGCCTTACGGTCGGAGGAGTACGAGCGAGCACTGGCCTACACGCGGGGGATCACCATCAAGGAGCTGCGTGAAAGATATAAGAAAGCTGCCATCCCTTTAGGAAGAAGTGGAACACTTGCTGAAGTCGCCAACACGGTGTGCTTTTTGGCTTCCGCCCGTGGCGGTTATATTCATGGCACCGTTATTAACGTGTCAGGCGGCAAGACCAGGGGTTGATCCCTAACTGCAATGGTGGGACGGTCCGAAAAGTGCCGCACGACTTCTCTGAGAATGAGTTCTGCAAAATTGCAGGTTAGGCATATATTATTCAAGTCCGCCTTTGGCGGATTGATTTTCTTAAATAATCGCTTAACTATTTGTTAAAGAACAACTTACTGTTTAACAAGAAAAAATCAGAAAACGTTTTTTTCTTGTCAAAGTATGCCTAACCTGCAATTTTGCAGAAGCCTTCTTCTATGAGAAGTATGGGAGATAGAAAACTAACAAAATCCGGAATCAAAGTTCTTGTAGGAACCTTTCTTGGCCCTTTCATACAAGGGACAATCCTATTTGTATCAGCCGGCCGTATCAATATGCCCAGGGCATGGTGCTACCTTGTCGTAAGCCTTGCAGGCACGTTTGGTGGCATAATGCTCGTCTGCAAAGTAAATCCGGAGCTTATAAACCAAAGAGGCCAGTGGAAGAAAAAGAAGGGTACTAAGCCGTGGGATAAATTTTTGATGCCGGCCTTTGGCATTATGGGATTTTACGTTCTTGTCGTTATAATTGGGTTAGATGTAAGGTTCCGATGGTCATACCTTGGCATTGACTTTGCCATTGCCGGTATTGTCTTATTCATCATTGGCTCAATTTCTATCAATTGGGCAATGATGGTAAACAAACATTTTGAAACGACCGTCCGTATCCAGAAAGACAGAGACCAAAAGGTAATAACAACTGGGCCTTATAGAATAGTAAGACATCCTGGCTATGTTGGAGCAATTTTGTGGGGCGTATCAGCACCACTCATCATAGGTTCTCTTGTTGGATTAGTCCCAGCGGCAATTGCTGTTTTCTTATTAGTAATTCGCACTTCATTAGAAGATAAAACGCTGCATAGCGAACTAAATGGCTACGCCGAATATGCTCAAAGGGTAAAATATAGACTTCTGCCTCGCGTTTGGTAATCATGTCTTCATGAAAGGTCTCCGGCGGCAAGTCCGGAACCTGAGTTATTTTGGTGCCAAAAACATCATTTTCCTCCCTTGAAAATCTCTCTATAGTTTAATATCCTATTGTCAAACACAAGAAATAAAACTAAAATGTCTTGACAAAACGTACGGAATATAGTACGCTTTATATTGAGGTGATTTTAAATGACAACTCTTACAGCCAGTGAAGCAAGAACAAAACTATATAAGTTATTGGATAAAACAGCCTTATCGCATGAGCCCATCCAAATTAGTGGTAAAAGACATAATGCCATTCTAATCTCGGAAGACGATTGGCGCGCAATCAATGAAACATTATACCTGCTTTCTATCCCAGGAATGAGAAAATCTATCCGAGACGGATTGAAGACACCTGTGAAAAAATGTAGTAAAAGGTTAAAGTGGTAAACTGGAAGCTGGTTTATACAAAACAAGCACAAAAAGATGCAAAAAAACTATCTGCGGCAGGATTGTGTCTAAACGCACAGTCCATTTTAGAAATCCTAAAGAAAAATCCTTTCCAAAGTCCTCCACCATTTGAAAAGTTAGTAGGTGATCTAAAAGGTGCCTATTCACGCAGAATAAATATCCAACATCGAATTGTTTACCAGGTTCTTAAACGATATAAAACAGTACAAAGTATTCGAATGTGGACATATTATGAATAAAAAATGTAATACTGTCTAATAAACCAATCAACCAGACGTCTCCTGCTTGTTCGACAGAATCTTCAGAAAGAGAAGACAGATGGATACGCCGTGACCTCGCAAGAATCGCGCAACCGCAGTTCTGGAAGTTCGAAAACCACAAATTAGTCACGCTTGAAAGGCACAAAGTTGGCTATCAGGGCAAAGAGAATGAGTCCAATACTCGAAATCTGTTTCTTTTGCTGAAACTTGGCTACAACACTCCTCCGAATGATTTTATTTGTTGCGGTCGAAGGCAAGAACGATTCAAACCGCTCAAGGTCTCACAGGTAAGTGACTACAATGATTTTCCGAGCAGAGAGCATATAACATATAGCTTTCGGATAATCTGCCAACCGCCTGTAAGGATAAGATTGCTTGTTGGACAACCTCTAATGGCAGACTGTAATCCGGTCTTTGAGAATGTGTCTGAGGACAGGTTTGAAGTGCGTCTGGATAGGAGCTTGTCAACTCGTAATAGCATCAATCACGGTCGGCGTGGACAAAACGTTTTGTTCTCCGATGGGCACGCAGGATTTCTAAAAACCCGCCATGTCGGAATTCCACAGGACGACATTTTTACGGTGCAAAACATAGTCGAATATCGAGGCAACGAACGACCAGCCTGCGAGAAAGACCCGTTTCTGGCTCCCTAACATCCACGTCCCCAAAACGACCAGCAGATACAGTTATGTTCTCGTCTTCTTCCTAAGCCTTATCCAGCTTTAGTGCAAAAGCCAGCTCTAACCCACGTGATTAACTTATACGTGAGCCAAATAGTAAAGCAGCAAAGCCAGAAAGTGAAAGACCCAAGTATCGCCCCCGCTAAGCCCGTCACCGCGAGCATCAGAATGAGTGACTTCCGTGATTGCATTGCTTGGGTCCAACGGCAGTCAGCTTCTGTGAAGGCTCTCGCTTTCTTAATGCAGACGTCATACTTGGAAAGAAATTCTCTATATCCGCTAATTTCATGCTCTGAATACAGCCCAGCATCTGGATGCCTCTCATAATGCTGTAAACGCAGAACATAGTTAATCCAGTTGTTCTCGAACCCCAGCGCAGTTCGCTTTAGATATTCGTCGAAAGTCTGATAGGCATCCGGACCGTACCATGCCGATGGCGGCCCAGCATTCAGTAACGCCGACTTATACTCTAACCGGCACTGCTCGTACTGCCTCTTTGAAGTAACACTTTTATGAATGTCGAACCCAACGGCAGCGATTGTGCAAACGATCGCGACTGGCACGGTTGCTCTAAGCAGTCCGCGCTTCAACTTAGTGCCTTTTTCGGCACCACTGTCCCGCTTCTCGTTCATAGCGCCAAGTCCTCATACAGCTTCGCCGTAACTATTTGCAACTTAAAAAAACTTTGTTCTCAACATCACCGCACCCAGGCCAAACAGTAAGTCTTGTGTTCTTGTAAAATCTTGATTTTTTCTGAAATATTATTCAAACGGCAACTTGTTTTCGGTCGGTGACAAATTTGAAAAGCGTCTTAAAAGTTTTCTGACTTTTGCTATGTAGTCTTGTGGCCGAGAACAGGTCTTTTGCCAATCCTCGAAGAACTCTTGGTCAGAACCTACTTCGGCCGCTTTTCTATCATCTTTGCGGCCACGCAGAAGAAGTGTTATTGCGACCTGTCCGGAAGTGGCGGCATTTTGAGCTTCGGATTTTGCGAGATCACTTTCTCCTGCTGTGAGATGTTTCTCTGCTTTTTTTAGCCTATCGAGGGCATCTTTCCAAATCTCATCAATTTTCGGGTCCATATTACCTTACTCCAAAGTTCAACAAGACACTCAAGCGACGCCCGTTTTGCCGGATGGAAAACGGTCCCCACCTTTCTGCGTTTACGGAACTCAAAAACTGCCAGTTTTAAATTAAACGCCAAAAGACTCGTCTAACGCGATATTTACTCGTCACTGTCAGGATTATACCACTTTGTTTTGTCGCCACGCAAAAAAGTTTTTGTGCAAATTGGTGCCCGGATTATACAGATACGGTAGAATGGTGTTACAATCGTGCAGTATTTGAGGCAAGCGTATGGCGTTAACGGCAGACGAAATCAAAGCAATCGAGCAAGCTGTTGAGATTCTGAAAGAGTGGCGAGACTACGTGGCGAAAACGCATTCAGACGGTCTCGGTTGTTATATCTCGCTTCGTCATGTGTTTGAAACAGGGGTCGATAAGGCCGTAGACATTCTGCTGGCCGAGAAGACCGCCCTGGGAGAGAATATCAAGAAGGAATGCAACAAGCTTCTAAAAGACGCCCAGTTGGTCGATGACCTTTACGAACAGGACGCGGCTGATGCTCGTGTTAAGGAGGCAGAGCTTCTGGGGTCAGTACGCCGGCTCATTTTGAGGCTTGAGCAAATCGCTCAGAGCGCCGGAAAAGAAAGAATCAAGGATATAGCTATAAAAATCTTGAAACTCATCCCCGTTGTGGGAAAAATTTGGGACGGGTAAAAGGCCATTTATTAGTAACAAATCTTGATTAGATAGCTTCGCTGCGCTCGCAATGACGGCAAGAATATCGAATATCGAACAAGGAATGTTGAATAAAGAAGTAAGATCCTTTGCTTCGCTCAGGATGACAATTCTGTAGATTCCCGCAGGGGTAGGAATGACACAGTAATTTACGATTTACTATTGACTATTTACTATTGAGGATGGGTTTTTTCTTGTTTGGGGATGGGCATCAGATTAAAATCCGGCTTTATGAAGAAAGCATGTATTGTCAGTATCGGCGATGAGATTCTTACCGGCCAAACAGTAGATACTAACGCTTCATATCTAAGTGAGAAACTGGTTTCAATTGGCGTACCGGTTGTCAGCTCCTATACAGTCGGGGATGATATCGAGTCAATTGTCAAGTCGCTGAAGTTGGCAAGCAGCGATGCTGACCTGGTGCTGGCAACCGGCGGGCTGGGCCCGACCGACGATGATATAACTCGCCAGGCGCTGGCAAAATTCCTTGGTGCCGAGTTGGAATTGCAAGAGGAGCTGCTGCAGGAGATACAGGATTTTTTCACCAGCCGAGGTCGCCAGATGGCTGCAAAGTGCAAGGTTCAGGCGTATGTACCAGCCGGTACAAAAGCTCTTGCCAACAATCTTGGCACCGCTCCGGGCATTATGGCCGAGACAACCCGTCCTGAGCCGGGTCGAACGAAAGGCAAATTGGTGATTGTCTTGCCCGGCGTGCCATCAGAGGTGAGGCAGATGTTTGAAGAATCGGTTCTCCCCGAGTTGAGAAGCTTTGCTGGCGGCCAGGCTGTAGTCATACGAAAACTAAGATGCTTCGGAACGGGCGAATCGAATATTGCCGGACTACTCGGCGATATGATGCAGCGAGGCAGAAATCCGTTAATCAACTGCACGGCTGAGTACGGCGTGATTACCTTGCACATTATCGCAACGGCAAAAGATAGGATCCAGGCACAGCAGATGGCCGAGAAAGATGAAAAATTGCTCCGTGAAACCCTGGGAGAGTTCATATACGGAACAGGCGAGCAGGCGTTGGCTGACGTTGTGGGTGAAAAACTGGCTCAGGAGAATAAGACAATCGCCGTAGCCGAATCGTGCACGGGCGGGACGTTAGCCAAACTGGTAACTGACATCCCCGGAGCAAGCCACTATTTCACGCACGGCTGGATTACGTACAGCAATGAGGCCAAGACGAGCGAATTGGGCGTACCAGCCGATGTGATTGCTATATACGGTGCTGTCAGCGAGCAGGTAGCAGAAGCTATGGCCCAATGTGCCAGGAAAAAGGCCGGTACAGATTTTGCCATTGGCATAACCGGCATAGCCGGACCAGCCGGTGGAAGCGAACAAAAACCCATCGGCCTGGTATACATTAGTGTGGACTCTAACAACGGCTGCGAAACCAAACGATTCGTTTTCTCTCACGACAGAAGCTCCATACGGCTTCGAGCAGCCCAAACAGCTCTGAATATGCTCCGGTTGAAAATCTATGTTTGACTAAGTTCATCAATAATGGTATAATCGCCATTGGCAGGGTAAGCGAAAGTACAGAGGTCAAAATGGCTAAGAAACGCAGATATTTAGGCGAAATACTCTACAAAGCAGGGCTGGTGAAAAAGGAAGCTCTCATCAACGCGATCAGGACTTCCAAAACCAGCAACAAACGACTCGGCCAAGTGTTGATCGAGCTGGGCCTCATAGATGAAGAAACTCTAACCAAGGCAATCGCCAAGCAATTTGGGCTAAAATACGTAAATTTGGATGAAGTTTCCATCCCATCCAACGCAACGAAGCTTGTCCCGGAGGAGCTTATAAAAAGGCATAACATCCTGCCTTTGAGTATGGATAACGGCAAACTGAAGTTGGTGATCAGCGATCCATTAGACCTGGACACGATGGATACGATCCGGTTTCGCCTGAATACGGAATTGGAGTGCTATCTTGCGAACCCTGCAAGAATCCGTTCCATTATCCAGGACTCGTTTGAAGCGGTAAAAAAGCAGGAGGACGACAAACTAAGACATAGCATCGATGCAACCGCCGCCGAACTTGCCGAAGCTGGTAGCGAGCTGCAGGCTGAAGCATTCCGGATCCAAGCAGACGGTGATGACGAGGGCCCGATCATTAGATTAGTAAACCTAATAATAGATACTGCCTACTATATGCGGGCCAGCGATATACACATCGAGCCAATGGCTGATAGGGTGCGCGTACGATACCGCGTCGATGGTGTTTGCCTGGAGAAAGATAATATTCCCAAGAATATGCAGGCGCCGCTGATTACGCGACTGAAGATTCTATCCGGGATAGACATCGCCGAGAAAAGACTGCCGCAAGACGGTCGTATCAAGCGTGAGATTGGAGGCCAGGATATTGATTTTCGAGTTTCAGCACTGCCCGGCAACCACGGAGAAAGTGTGGTGCTGCGAATTCTACGTCCGGATGCGGTCAACATTGGTATCCAATCATTGGGCTTTGAACAGGACAATTATGAGCAATTTCAGCGGATAATCAAAAGGCCCAACGGTATCTTCTTGGTTACAGGCCCGACCGGTAGCGGTAAGACGACGACGCTGTATGCGGCGCTGCAAGAGCTCAACACGCCGGATAAGAAAATCATTACAGCCGAGGACCCTGTCGAATACAACTTTGATGGGATGAATCAGTGTCAAGTCAGGGAAGAGATCAAGTTGTCATTTGAAAGGATTCTCCGAGCAATGCTCAGGCAGGCTCCCAACATAATACTGATCGGTGAAATTCGGGACGGTGTGGTTGCAGATATCGCAATTCAGGCAGCACTTACGGGCCATCTGGTTTTCAGTACGTTGCATACCAATGACGCCTGTAGCGCAATTACACGGCTAATAGACATGGGCGTCAAGCCGTTTCTTGTAGCCAGTTCGATACAAGCCATTATGGCACAAAGACTTATAAGAGTCATCTGCAAGAAGTGCAAAGAAGTTGACCCGGATCCGGAACCACGCTACCTGCAAATGCTCGATATTAGCGCCGAAGACATCGAGAAACAGCCTGTCTACAGGGGAGCTGGATGTGCTCAGTGCCAGCACACCGGCTTCAAAGGCCGAATTGCCATATTTGAGATGATAGAGCTAAACAACGAATTGAGAGAACTGTCCTTTAGAAAGGCACCGGCCGGTGAATTGAGAGAGGCGGCCAAAGCAAGTGGGATGAGAACGTTAATGGATGACGGTAAGCTCAAAATATTCAAGGGGACAACGACACCTGAAGAAGTAGCGAGAATAACGCAGACAGAAGGCGTACTGGTAGATTAAACAGAATGTAGTTGTTGATTGAGGATTCTTACACATGGCGACGGTTAACATGGATAGACTTCTCCAGGCCTGTGTCTCACAAGGGGCCTCGGATATACACCTTGTTGTTGGCCGATCACCCGTATTGCGAATAGACGGCCGACTTAGACCCCTGGAAACCAAGGTTCTTGAACCGGACGATACTGCGGCTTTGATGAAGAGCATCACGCCCGAACGAAATCAACAAGAGCTTCAGGAAGAGGGTGGAACCGACTATGGCTTTGCCTTTGGCGATGAAGGAAGGTTTCGCGTCTCTGTTTTTCGACAAAAAGGCAATATCACGCTGGTCTTGCGTCTTATCCCGTCTAAGATCATGACCTTTGAGGAAATAGGATTGCCCAAGATCTGTGCTGCATTGTGCCGAAGGCCAAGAGGGCTGTTTTTGGTTACAGGCCCCACCGGATGTGGCAAAACCACCACGTTGGCTTGTATGGTAAACTATATTAACGAAAACTTCGACCGCCATATTATAACTGTTGAGGAGCCGATAGAATATTATCATTCACATAAGAAATCTATCATCAACCAGCGGGAAGTCGGTGTAGATGTTCCGAGCTTTGGCGAGGCGTTAAGACGTGTTCTAAGAATGGACCCGGACGTGATTCTGGTAGGCGAATTGCGAGACCTCGAAACAATCGAATCCGCGGTTAGGGCCGCCGAAACCGGCCACCTTGTCTTTAGCACAGTGCATACGACAAGCGCGGCAGGGACGATTACCAGAATTATTGACGTTTTTCCCGTAAGCCAACAGGAGCAGATTCGGATTCAGTTGAGCGGCAATTTGATGGCTGTTCTCAGTCAAGCGCTTTGCCCCTTAGCTACGGGCAAAGGAAGGATTGCGGCTTATGAGTTTATGGTTGTAACACCCGCCATTGCCAATCTTATCCGCGAAAACAAGACTTATCGGATCGATTCGAGCATTCAAACAGGGAAGAAATTGGGAATGCAGCTTCTTGATGAGCATCTTTGGCAGCTCTATGATACGGGTAGGATCAGCTTGGAGGAGATGCTGGATAAAAGTCGCCAGCCAGGAGACCTGCAGGACAAAGCTACGGCCAAAATGAGCGCTATGCGGAGCAGGGGAAAGAGAAGGGAAACCGTAAAGGAGATGGAGGATATCGGACCAATTCTAAGGGCGTAATTGGTCGCAGACAAACCTCATGTTGCGGAAGACCAGCCGAAGAGAATGCACTTTGTGGGCATTTTTTTCACTCTATGGAGTATCGGGGGAGCGGTTTTGGGGCTATTGAGGTGCCGTATAAGGGCCAAAAATCAAGGGTTTTCGCTGTCTGAATAACTAAGTGTCGTATTCGTAATTTATGTGCCAAAAAGCTTTTAATGTCGTATAATAGAATAGAGTGGCAACAGGATTGCTGTAAAGGAAAACTCAGATGGGAAAGATGAAAACGGCACAAAAGCTCCCACCCGTAGAGCAACTAAGGGGTAGACCTCTCGGTAGGATACTCGTAAAGATGGGTATTCTGAATAGGGAGAAGCTTAATGAGTGCCTGAGAATCCAGAACCAACGGCACGGCGATGTACAGATAGGCCAGATATTCCTTGAACTGGGACTGATTGATGAAGTTCAACTGCAGGTCGCCTTAGCAGCTAAGCGGGGAATGGAATATATGAGCATAGATGGCCTCGATATCCCCCTGGATGTGATCGAGAAGGTCCCAGCGCAAATGGCAAAAACGTACCACATCGTGCCAATCGAATATGATAAAGAGCAAAATGAGCTAACAGTCGCGCTTGATAGCACTGATAATTTCCGAGCAACCGACGACCTAAGCACACTGATGGGTTTCAAGGTTACCGCGAAGATAACGGATTCTGACGCACTGCAAAGTGCCCTGACTAAGTATTACGAGACGCAAGACGAAAACATCAACGAGCTGATAGATGAAATACAGGAAGATAGCTTCCTGGCAGAATTTGAGGGCAGAGATCAGAGTATCGACCTGGATGAGTTGAAAGAGCTGTCTGAGTCAAATCCCGTAAAGAAACTGCTGAATCTGGTTCTGCTGCAGGCAATTCGCGATAAGGCCTCGGATGTCCATTTTGAGCCTTTTGAAAATGAGTACAAGATGCGCTATCGTATTGATGGCGTGCTTTACGAGATGATTCCTCCCCCCAAGTACATTGCTGCAGCGCTTAGCTCGCGAATAAAGGTCATGGCAGACTTGGATATCGCCGAGAGACGTTTGCCACAAGATGGTCGAATATCACTGACTGTCCACGGCAATCCGGTTGACTTGCGTGTTAGTGTTCTGCCCACGATGTTCGGAGAAAGTGTCGTACTGCGTGTTCTGGACAGGACCCAGGTCAGTTTTGATTTGGCAAAACTCGGGCTAAGGCAAGAGGATCATGCGTTAGTCCGTCAGCTTATCCGCAAACCGAACGGTATTATAATCGTCACAGGGCCCACAGGATGCGGCAAAACTACGACTCTTTATTCGGCCTTGAGCGAGCTTAATACCATCGAAACGAAAATAATTACTACCGAAGATCCGGTAGAGTATGACATTGATGGTCTTATTCAGGTTCAAATGAAACCCGACATCGGACTGACGTTTGCAAGGTGTCTAAGGCACATACTCCGCCAGGACCCCGATATCATCCTGGTTGGTGAAATCCGTGACCTTGAGACGGCGGAAATTGCTGCACAGGCTTCTCTGACCGGCCATGTGGTATTCACCACGCTGCACACAAACGATGCCCCAAGTTCGATAGCACGACTGTTGGATTTGGGGGTCGAGCCTTTTCTTATTACGGCTACTCTTGAAGGTATTGTTTCTCAGCGACTGGTCAGAAGAATATGCACGAATTGCAAGGCACAATTCGAGCCAAGTGAAGCTCAGTTAACAGAATTGGGGCTTACAGAGGATGATATCAAAGGCAAAAAGTTCCATTACGGGCGGGGATGTGACAAGTGTAATAATACCGGCTATAAAGGGCGGATCGGTATTTTTGAGATTATGACATTCAATGACGAATTACGTGACTTGGTTATGAATCGTGCTTCGACAAATATCTTGCGCGTAGCTGGCCGAAAAGCCGGCATGAGGTTGCTGCGTGATAACGGTTTGGCGACAATCTATGACGGCATTACTACTATTGACGAGGTAGTGAAAGAAACGACCGTGGAAGGTTAGGAAGGATTGACGATTACGGTTCGATTGCATCGCTGATTAGTATGCCTAACCTGCAATTTTGCAGAAGCCTTCTCTTTAATTTCAAGGGAGGTATTTGAGATGCCTGTCTTTCAATATGTAGCACTGGACTCACAGGGCGTGGAAATAAAGGACGAAATTGACGCGCTGAGTGAGAAGGAAGCGATCAGCAAGATACGGAATATGGGATATTTTCCCACGAAGGTCCGTTCGCGCGGTGCGGAGAAAGCAGCGGCGGCAAAAGCTATTGCAAGACCGGCGCGCAGGCGTGGGGCTGGCGGCAAGGTCAAAACAAAATATTTAGCCCAGTTCGCCAGACAGCTTTCCACGCTCCAGGATGCGGGTCTGCCTATCTTGCGTTCACTGCGTATTTTGCAGGAGCAGCAAAAGTCGGGAACATTCAAGAGGGTGATTGGTTACGTAGCCGACGATATTGAGGGCGGTTCGACGCTATCGGAGGCGATGAGTAGAGCCCCAAGATGTTTTGACCGGCTGTTTGTCAGTATGGTAGCCGCCGGCGAGGCGGGCGGCGTGCTCGACTTGATCCTGGCACGTGTGGCTGACTTTAAGGAAACAGATCAGAAGCTTAAAGCCCGTGTCAAAAGCGCCATGATTTATCCGATTGTGGTTCTGGGCGCAGCGTTCCTTATCCTGCTGGGATTAATGAAATACGTGATACCATCGTTCAAGGACGTGCTTTCGGAGATGCTTGAAGGCGAGCAATTGCACGTAGTAACGCGTACAGTGCTGGGGGCAAGCACCTGGATCGCGGTCGGTCCTGAATGGGCCCCGAGTATATATGGAGTACGGATTGGCGGGTGGGTCGTTCTGCTGGCGATGCCATTTCTAATAGTCTTTCTGCTAAGACTTGCAACGCGGTTCCGCATCGGCAGATTGGTTCTGGATACCATCAAATTGAAATTGCCGGTTGTGGGCCAGCTTACGGGTAAAGTCTCGGTTGCGAGGTGGACAAGAACTCTGGGAACGCTGATTAGTGCCGGCGTGCCGATCTTGGATGCTATTAACGTTACACGCGAAACTGCAGGAAACGAAGTCTTTTCCAACATGCTCGGCAATGTTCACAATTCGATCCGGCAGGGCGACACTTTTGCCGGACCGTTGCGCCAGTCAAAGACCGTTGATTTGATTGTCTCGAATATGGTTGCCGTAGGCGAGGAAACAGGTGACCTCGACAAGATGCTTCTGAAGGTGGCCGACAATTATGACGAACAGGTTGAGGTATTGGTTGCCTCGTTAATGTCACTGCTCGAGCCTATTATGATTCTTGTGCTGGGTGGTATTGTCTTAGTTATCGTTCTGTCAATATTTCTGCCGATGATACAGGTAATCCAGGGCTTAAGCAGCCAGGCTGCATAAAAGCTAAGCTAACAGATAAATGTCTATGTTGAGTAATTAAGGAGAAAAAAATGAAGCCGATCATCAAACAATCCAATAAGAAAGCTGCGTTTACCATTGTGGAGCTGCTGACGGTCATGAGCATTATCGTGATTCTCATTGGCCTTCTTGTGCCGTCTTTGAATATGGCCAAGCGGTATGCCAAGAAGGTCAAACAAATGGCCCAGTTCCACAGCATCGAGGCTGCAATCGAGCTTTTCAGTAATGAGTTCGATGGTTACCCGGATTCTCGCGAGGTTGACCCGACTGGCCAACCCTACTGTGGTGCGATGAAGCTTTGCGAGGCAATGATGGGCCAAGACCTGATCGGCTTCCACCCTGATTCGGCATTCAGAAGTGACGGCATGGACGGTTTCGGCAGGGACTTATATCCCCCGAATCCGAGTCAGGATAATCTCAGAGCCAGAAAAGACCCTTACGTGCAGCTCGAAAGTGCTAAGGCCAGTAAGTTGGAGGGTTTGTATGCAAATACAAGGGGCTTTGATCCTACGAATTACGTTTTATGCGACGTATACGACCGTGCGACGCACCGCATCACCGGGAAAAGGGTTGGTATGCCGATACTTTACTACAAAGCAGATACATCAAAGGACTGGCACGATCCCTCAGCCCCGGATTCCCCCGGAAATATCTACAATTACAGGGACAATCATGAGTTAGTCAGCCTTGGTATGCCGTGGGACCCTCCACCTACTGGGCCCATGCCAAAGCTCTTTGCAGACCCTCAGGCGACTCCAGCGGAGCCGGAAGGCAAGAGATTTTATTGGAATACGAAAAACGATGAGATTGATACGGCGTCTCGACCTTACAGGGCAGATTCTTATATCCTGATTTCTGCGGGATTTGACGGTGAGTTTGGTACGTCTGACGATATATGCAATTTCGATTGGAAGTACCGAGAAACACTGCCCTAACAGAGTGATTAGCTAAAGACAAAAGTGTAAACGCAGAGACCGCCTTGCCGTATGTCTGACTGACGACAGCAAGGGGTGATAAAGAATAGTCAAATGCTAACCAATAATACGTGAAAGATGAGGAAGCTGGTGATGAAGAAGGTGACAGTTATTGGAGTGACGATGGTTGTGCTGTTGGCTGCAAATTTGGTTCGAGCCGATGTTTGCGAGGTTGTCAATGGAAGCTTCGAGGACGATGGCCCCATAGATGACATCACGAAAGAGGACCCGAATGGCTGGCAGGTCAACGTGCCGGTGGACAAGTTCGGCGGATACATACGTACAGAGTGGATCACTGAAGGAAGGTTCAACGCGACTCTTTATTCGCAGGATTACGTAAACTTCGACGAAGGAGATATGGCAACGATTTCTCAACAGATGTACCTGGCCGATGTTAATCAAATTATCTTTGACGTAAAACTGGACACGTTCTACGCGAGTGAATGGGACCCGAACAAATGTTCTGCAGTTTTGCTGATTGACGACGATGTGGTCTGGGAGTCGAACAGTGTGGGCTCAGATGTTAGGGGCGAATACTTTGACCAAATCTATACGGTTGAGGACAAATATAGAGATGAAAATGCGCACACGTTTTCATTAGGTATAAGAGTAAATGTAACAGAGAAGTTGAAGGATTTCTACAAAACGCAGTGGGATTCTATCAGACGCACTTGTTACTGTGGGGGCGGCGGTCTTTTAGCTGGGGATTTTAACCGTGATTGCTACGTGGATATGAGTGATTTGAAGTTAGTAGCAGATGCGTGGTTGGATGAGGTAGATCCCTATTATGGATGTAATCTGTATCGGGGCGATGATTTGGCTGGCTATGGAACCATTAGTTTTGGTGACTTTGCGATTTATGCTGTCGGTTGGCATGGCGATATGGGAGCTCTTGACGAGTTTGCCGAGAAGTGGTTGGCCGAGGTTGACCTCGATGACCAGCACAATTTATTCGGCGGCGGTGATGTAGAGGCCAGCGGTATTGTCAATTTTCTCGATCTTACGATTTTTGCTGATAACTGGCTGGGCAGCAGCCTTATCCAAGAAGTGGTTTCAGAACCGTAGCTCCTTCGGCAAGCGCAGGACAGGTCCTAAGCGAAGCGTTTGTTAAGCAGGCATTGTGCTTTAGGTTTCGTTGGGCGTTTCTTGTAACAAGGGTTTTGCAGAAGTTCAATTATAAAAGAGGTTAGCTGTGAAGTCTAAACAATCAGGGTTAACAATGGTCGAGCTGTTGACGGTGGCGGCAATAATCTCACTGTTGGTAGGGCTGCTTATCCCTGCTCTGAGCACCGTGCGACGTATCGCGAAAGAAACGAAGCAAAAAGCTCAGTTTACGACCATGGAGTTGGCCCTGACCGCTTTCAAAAATGATTACGGCGATTATCCGCCATCATTCTACTGGCGGGGTCCGCCCAGCCCGATGCCCCCGCCCGGCACTGGCTACTGCGGTGCGCAGAAGCTCGCTGAGGCTCTCTTGGGTTGGGACCTGATGGGATTTCATCCGCAGTCAGTGTGGAGGCATGACGGACTTGATGCAAGTGGTGGCCCGGGGACATACGACCCGAGTAAGGTAAGAGATAATAATGGTGATGGCGTTCCGGACACTTTGGACGAGAGAAAAGGCCGATATCTTGAGCTTGCTACTGCCGACGCA
>DAOWID010000466.1 GCA_030641115.1 Planctomycetota bacterium
AAGCGTCTGGAGTCTCTGGTCGAAGCTGCAGTGGCTCGGCATCGGACTGCTGGTCGGCTTTATCGGCCTGTGCGTTGTGGTGCATTTCCTCCGTCCAAAGCGATTGAGAGCATGACTTACGAGCAGTGGGACAAGCTGCTTGCTGTTATAAACGGCGAATTGGTTGAGCCGACGCCGGTGGGGTTTATTATCGACAGCCCCTGGTTGCCGGGCTGGGCTGGGATCTCCACGCTCGATTATTTCTCCAGCGAGCAGATTTGGTTCGAGGCCAACCTCAAGGCCGTCCGGCAATTCCCGGATGTCATATTTCTGCCCGGATTTTGGGCCGAATTTGGCATGTGTACCGAACCATCCGCCTTCGGCTCAAAATGCTCCTGGCGCGAAAACGAATTGCCCTTCGCCGATAAGATCATCACCGACATTGAGGGTATTCATTCGCTTGCCAAGCCCAATCCGAAGACCGATGGCTTGCTGCCGTTTGTTCTCAACCGCCTCAAACATTACCAGGGGCAGATTGAGCAAGCAGGTCACACCATCAAGTTTGCGGTGTCACGCGGCCCGCTGAATGTCGCTTCCTTTCTCATGGACACAACCGAATTCCTCATGGCTATTCGCACGAACCCAGACGAGACCCATAAGCTGCTTGGGATTGTGACGGACTTTATCATTGATTGGCTCGAACTTCAGGCAGAAACGTTCTCGTCTATCGATGGCGTACTCATCCTCGATGACATTGTGGGTTTTCTTGGGGGGCAGGATTTCAAGCAAACGGCCCTGCCATATCTGAAGCGTATTTTTGAATCTCTCCAGACAAACGTCAAATTCTTCCACAATGATGCCGCCGGCCTGGTGTGTGCGCCGTATCTTGAGGAAATCGGCGTGAATCTGTTCAACTTCAGCTACGAGCATACGCTGGCAGAAATGAAAACGCTTACGAATAATAGTGTCACGCTGCTCGGCAACATACCAACCCGCGATGTGCTTGCAGCCGGCACCGCCCAGCAGGTCCGCGACAGCGTCACAGCAGCACTCGATCCAGTTACGGACAAAAGCAGAATCATCCTGTCTTGCGGCGGCGGTATGCCCCCCGACGTAACGACAGAAAATATCGAAGCATTCCTGTCGACGACATAATCGGAAACGAAAGCGACAAACGACAATAGGGCCTACCGGTCGGTAATTAGTTAGTATATGTTGGGGAAACGGTATTTGTCATTCCTGCGAAAGCAGGAATCCAGCTTTTTCGCGGTAGCTTCCTGTTCCTTGGACTTTGCTCAGGACAGGTTTGGCAGGGGTGACATTGCCAGTTTCGGCTTTGGGCAACAGATACTAATTAGGTATGTTCGCTTCTCGAAGCGAGCCGTGTTTGTGAGCAGGATTTTGTGTCTTAATAAGAAGCCTTAACCAGAGTTTATAGTAAGGAGAGTTGAAAACATGGCAGCGAAAATCTATTACGAGAAGGATGCTCCGATAGATGCATTGAAAGGCAAGAAAGTAGCGATTATTGGATATGGCAGCCAGGGTCATGCGCACAGTCTGAATCTGCGCGACAGCGGGATAGAAGTAGCGGTGGCGGAGCTGGAGGCAAGTGCGAACTTCAAACTGGCGGTCGAGCACGGCTTTAAGCCGACCAATATCAAGGCAGCTATGGATGGCGCGGCGCTGATTATTGTGACTGTGCCAGACGAGATGCAGGCAAAGGTTTACACCGAGGCGATTGAGCCCAATTTGGTGGCAGGCCAGACGCTCGGTTTCTGCCACGGCTTCAACATTCATTTTAAGTATATTGTGCCGCCGAAGGATGTTAACGTCGTGATGATTGCGCCGAAGGGGCCGGGACATTTGGTTCGCAGCGAGTTTGAAAAAGGAGGGGGCGTGGCGAATCTTGTCGCTATTCAGCAGGACGCAACGGGTAACGCCAAGGATATTGCCCTTGCGTGGGCGAACGGGATCGGCGGCGCCCGGGCAGGGATTATTGAGACTACATACAAAGAAGAAACCGAAACAGATCTTTTTGGCGAGCAGTGCATTCTATGCGGCGGTCTTACCTCGCTCATCAAAGCTGGTTTTGAGACGCTGGTGGAAGCGGGATACCAGCCTGAAATTGCCTACTTCGAATGTATGCATGAGGTCAAACTGATAGTCGATCTTATGTATGAGGGCGGGCTCAGCTATATGAGGTATAGCATATCCAACACCGCTGAGTACGGCGACTTGACCCGTGGGCCCAGGATTATCAATGAGCAAACCAAAGCTGAGATGAAGAAGATACTTTCGGAGGTTACATCCGGTCGGTTCGCTAAAGAATGGGTGGACGAATACAACTCCGGGCTCAAGAAGTTCAACGAACTATATGAAAAAGACTACAACTGCCAGCTCGAGAAGGTTGGAAGAGGATTGCGTAAAATGATGAAATGGATCGATTCGAAAGAAGTCTAATCGTTAATGAGGGGCACCGCTATATGGGAACCCAATGACAATTCCCGCACTAACTAGTACCTGTTGCGGGAAACAAAAACCACCAATGTCACCCCTGCGAAAGCAGGGGTCCAGGGCTAAAAAACTGGATTCCCGCTACCCGCTTTCGCGGGCACAAACTTCGCGGGAATGACAAATTCGGTTTCTGCAACAAGCACCAACTAATGTAAAGGAGGAGTTCCATGAGAGCAGCAGAATCGCAGGCAAAACGTAGAGCAATAGTTGAAAATCTTGTCTTCTGCCTATTTGCAGTCATCTTTCTTTGTGGGTTGTGCGGCTGTTCCGTCGTGAGATATTTTCAGCCGGAACAATGTCCCCGGGAGGAGCTTTCGGCCAGCTACGACCAGACGGCACTGAAGACCAGCAGTACCCTCGATGTGCTGGGTAAGATTCAGTCACTCGAACATGAGCTGCTAAGCCAAAGTGACGTCATTGTTGCTTCATCGGGACAGAACAAGAATGGCTATAGGACCTGGTTTACCATGGTGGCCTTCGACGAGCATACGATGGTCGCGAAACGAAAATACTTCTTTTTAGTGGATGAGAGGGCCAAGATTTCGCCGACTAAGCTTAAACGCTTTCTGGCTGCGCCCAAGCAAGGCCTCGTTTTTGACAGCCACGTAGTATTGGAAACGGAAGTGCTTGCAAAACCCTATGCAACCGAAGAGGCGGGGCAGATTGCAATACTGAAGCAGGTGGCTGAGAGCCTCCGCAAGGATATAGATGAGCTCAGCGGGAATACAGATGGGCCAAGCCAGGGCAATAAGATGCTTACTGTTTCCGGGCTGCTCATGAATCAGCTATTTGAGACGGTTTTGCTAGAATTGAACAAATCACCTGTGCTGGCAAAAAGGTTAAGTAGTAAGAGCGGCGTCGGGTTCAACCACATTAGTTTTGATAGAGGCAACATCCGGATGGTTGTTGAGGATGATATTGTCACAGTCGAAATTGGGTTGGGCTTGTTTATGTGATTTTGCTGCCGGTCGCATGGTTCTAGCGCGATATTACGTTCTCGCAAGGCGGTGTCCCAGTTCAATGGCATTTGGGATGGTAACCGTTCACAGCGTACAAGTTGCGTTCTTGGGGTCATTGCGAGGAGTTTTACGACGAAGCAATCTGAAATGTAACGATTGAGATTGCCACGGCCCGCCACAGGCGGGCCTCGCAACGACATAAGACGGCACATTTGCCCCGTGAACGGTTACTTGGGATGTAATAAAAAAAAGAGTGGATCTGTAAGCCGAGTTCTGTATCCCACCACAAGAGGTGGGCGGCGGTCATTTATCTTGACCAACTGTTGCCAGCTGGCTCTCCCGATATATCGGGAAGCGACCTACCCGCTGGTCGAGCGACAAAAACACGCCACTCATGCTCGGACCGAGTAACCAGCCGTTTGGTCTTGCAGGCGGTGGGGTTTACCCTGCCAGCACCGTCACCGGCACCGCGGTGCGCTCTTACCACACCATTTCACCATTGCCTGTTCCCCCCTGCTTTCTTGCGAAAGCAAGAAGGGGGGACATCGGCTGTGTATTTTCTGTGGCACTTTCCCTGGGGTCGCCCCCGGTGGCCGTTAACCACCACCGTGCCCTGTCCTGCTCGGACTTTCCTCCGGTCCGCCAGAGGCGGACCGGAGACCGCCCGACCCACTCTTTTCAATTGACTATTGACTATTGAAAATTGATAATTTTACTATTGACTACGAATTATTATAGCAAAAGTTTGTTAATGATAAAATACAATATTTTGATAGTCTATGATGTCCCCGGCTGGGCTTATCACTTCAGGGCAGAAGCTCTAAAGAAATATGCACCAGAAGATTTTTCAGTAA
>DAOWID010000379.1 GCA_030641115.1 Planctomycetota bacterium
ATTCGGCGAAAACCACAGAACGCCTTGGTTCCATCGGCGAAGGTGAACTCCATTGAGTAGATGTCGATGTTCTGTCCACAATCCTCGCTGCGGGGCACGCGGCCACCCATGCCAACGACGGAGACCGGCCAGGCATCCTTGATCCAACAGCACTCGTCGACCTGGTGGATTAGATTATCAACCATGTGGCCCGAGCCGATCCAGAGCAGATGTGCCCTGCCGAATTGAAGCTGACTCATCAGTTTGTTGGCATCTTCGCGCTGATTCTTAAGCCATCCGCCGCCTCCCAAGCGGTTGGCGCGGATCAACGGTATCTCGCCCATGTCGCCGTTGCGGATTTTCTCAATCAGCGCCTGGCGGGCCGGGGAGTGACGGCACTGAAGTCCTACGAGGACCTTGACGTTCTTCTTCTCCGCCTCCTCGCCCGCACGGAGCAGCCGGTGCAGACCGCCCGGATCGGACGCGAATGGCTTTTCCATGAAGACGTTGATGCCCTTGCGGACGGCGTACTCAACGTGCACCGGCCGGATATAGGCCCGCGTGGTGCATAGGGCGATGTCGCCGGGCCTGAGTATTTCGATGGCCTTCTTGTAGGCGTCGAAACCGATGAATTTGCGGTCCTGTGGGACGTCGATCTTGTCTGGAAACCTTTTCCTCAGCGCCTTGAGCGACCTTTCGATCTTCGCCTCGATGAGATCGGCCGTGGCATATAGCTTGACCGGCCCACTATCGCGAACGGACAGGGCGTCGCCGACCGCGCCGGTGCCGCGTCCGCCGCAGCCGAGTAGCGCCAGGCGGATCGTGTTGTCTTCACCGGCAAAGGCGCCGGGCGAAAGACCGCCGAGCACGGCTGCGCCCGCGGCGAGCGAACCACTCTGTTTGAGAAACTGTCGACGGTTTACATTGGACTTGTCGATGGGTTGAGTCATGTCTGTCTCCTTGATTGATGATGTCATAGTCATATATGCCTAACCTGCAATTTTGCAGAACTCATCTTCACCTCCTATGATACAGGGTACTGTATCCAATTTCAACCCCTTTGGCCGTCAGTGCAGCCCGCTTTGGCATCAGAGTCCATAAATCTGCTACGGCGTCCAGTATTCGTCGGATCGCAACTACATCTTGTTTGTGCTGACGTTTCTGGCGAAATCGCAATCTGCGACCACCGGCAGAAGCGGTGAAACTTCCGGACCTTCTCTCGTGTGCAATAAAGGTAAAAAGGTAAGCGTTCACGGGGTATAAGTTGCGTTTGTGCGGTCATTGCGAGGAGTTTTACGACGAAGCAATCCAAAATGTAACGATTGAGATTGCCACGGCCCGCCTGCGGCGGACCTCGCAATGACATAAAACGCCATATTTGCCCCGTGAACGGTTACGTAAAAAGAAAGCCGCGGGCATCGACCGCGGCTTTACGCTTTAGGCGAAACAAATCGCCTGTCCGTTATCTTCGTCTTTCGGCGAGGCCGAGCAGTGCAATTGTAGCAGGCTCAGGGACGGCTTGGTAGAGTCCGGTTAGGCGATGATGAACTCGTTGCCGACCTTGCGGGCCCGCTCCGGCTTGTCAAGGTTGATGCCCAACGCCAATCCAATTTCAACCAAGACATTCCACCCGGCACACAAATACACATACGGGCTCAGCTCTCCGGCGTCCGGCACACGTATGGTAGCAAAAGGTGTCTCACGGTTGGCGATTGCGACAACCTTAAGGCCAACGCCCTCAACCAAGACTTCCCGAAACTTATCGATTTCGTCATCAATCGGGTCCACTACAAAAACGACATCGCTGGGATCCATAACCTCCTCAACACCATGGACCGCGTAAGTACCCTCTAAGAAATCAGACTTCTTTCGGGTTATCTCGTTTGTCTTGAGTGTTAGCTCCTCGGCGACACCGTCATTGTAGCCGGCTAAGTAGATCGTTGGGGCCTCCGCTGCAGCCTCAACCACATCCGTGTCAATTGGCATGGTCAGAGCTTGTTCGACATTTGCAGCCAAATCTGCGCATTGGGCCGTGCAGTCTTTGCCTGCAATGTGCCACAGGATGGATTCGTAGAACAAGGCCTGCTCAACCACACTCTTGGTTGCTGCCACAGCCTGTTCCCAGCCACACTTGAGTACGAACGTTTCTTTGCAGGCTTCGGCCAACACAGTGGCCTCGTTGGCAGTCAATCCATAACGGTGCTCATTGCCTTCTTCGGCCAGTTTCTTCGCAAGCAGTACAACTTCCTTCGTACGTCCGGAGTTTGATGCACAAAATACGGCAAACTTCGAGAGGTCGTACTGAGCGCTCTGCCGTGAGCCGTCGGTGGCAATATGCAGGCCAAGACCGTAGGTCAGTGCCTTACGCATGACGTTCTTGGCAGGAAAGATCCTGCTTGAGCCTTCGCCAATCAACATCATTCTCTTGACAGATTTGATGTTCTCCGCTACTCCTGCCGTCTGGGCGGGATCAAAGCCCCTCACGACATCGATAGTGTCCATCATTTCCCTGACCAGTGCATACTGTGAATACTTGGAATCAGATAGATTCATGGGAAATCTCCTTTTCAGAGACTAACAATGCATACGTGTTCTCTTCCATGAACTATAATCGTTCCTTCATCTGTTCTATTCGTTTTTTGAAATTTTCGGTTTCTTCTCGTAGCTGTCTTACGAAGCCATTATCCTCCACAGTGCCGATTGCTGCCGTCATTTCATTTTTGTTTCTATAGGTTGCCTGCCTGAATGGATTATCAAAATCCTTTTTTCTGCTAACGTAGACCTGGTCGCGGACGTATTCTTGTATCTCAACAGCCTTCTTTAGTGCTGAGCGCCACTGTTTTGTTTCGATAGTGTCTGTGGCAAGTAGCTCGCACAGTACTGCAAGTGCGTGACGCTGCTTGGCGCGAGGATAGCCCTGCCAAAGCGCATCATATCTACCGTGAATATCCTTCCAGGAATTCAGCTCACCCGATCTGATGTCCGAACGTAACTGATCGACGTCCGTGCTGGGGACGAGCTGTCCGCCGAGATTGACCCATTGATGCTCGCGCTCACCCGACAGATCCTTACACATCGATGAGAGAGTAGCTTGAGGATCCGTCTCCATGTATCCCAACAGGTTCTTGATTGCGTAGTAATGGAGCATCTGGCCATAGGCGTGGTAACCCTCGACTGCCTTGAGGATCACGACTTTTCTCTTGGACTTCTCCATATTCTCTCCCAAGACCTCCAATCCAGCGATGTTTTCTACCGAGCCTGCCAAGAGCTTTCGCCCAATTTGCGCCAGCTCCTCGTTACTGCTACCCTCGATCGGACTGCCATCACTGCGTAGATGAGCTTTTGCCACCCATATCTCGAGTAATCGCCGGGCCTCGAATATCTCCTCAACTGTGTCAGGCGCCAATGAATCAAATTCGATATTCTGGACCTTCGTCTTTCGTTTGTCGCGGACTTGAAACTTCCATGTATTTCGAGCTAAGGCGTACATGTTGTACAACCACCAGAATGCCGGCATGACTTCGAGCTGGTTGTCTGACGTGTTGTTGTTCAGAAGGGAAAACGGCAATGGAATATCCAATTCCGCTGGGTAGTCGCCCCTGACAAGCAAGACAAACGATGCGAAGCGACAGGAGTGTTTGACAGTAGTACAAAGACCTGGCCAGAAACCACGACCAGCCAGAATTTCGTTGTCATTTGCCCTGCTGTTATGATTGGAGCCAATTGTGGCCCCGGCAGCCAAGTTGCTTTGCCCCAAGACACAACTGGCAACCAAGAAAGAATTATTGTGATGCTGCTCATGGGCAGGAAAGATAAGGTTGTTGAGTATCTCGCAACATGAAACGGTAGAATTGTCACCCAGAAAGGAGTTTAGCAGCCGAGCACCGTACTTCAGATTGGAATTATTCCCTATGATAAATCGCACAGCCTTACAGCCATAGAAAATGTGGCTGCCAAAACCGATAATGCCGTTTACCAGCTCTACACCCTCTCCAATCTGGGTCGGCTCTGCCTTTGCTGATTTGATCGTTAGGTTCTTGAGCTTATTTGCGCCCTTGATGTAACAGTGTGACCCTGCCTTCACGTCTTTGATTATCCGGGAATTCTTGATTACGCACTGGTTGCCAATAGTGCCGTAATAACCACGGCGGTTGTCAAAACTGTTCTCCGTGATCTCCTTGAGCCTGTTCTGAAGCACAGCATCATCTCTATACTTGGCCCATATATATGCATCTGCCGTTATCATTTCATCGAACGGAATGACCTTGCGACAACCTGTCTCGTTAATTAGGTCAAGCCAGACGCGTATGTCTTCCTGTTCACCGTCTTTGATGATACCGTTGCCAAATTTAGAGTGGTTGGTCGTATGCATTTCGTCAATATTGGCCAAAATGCAGCGATCCCCAATTATGTAATGCGCCAGATAACGAACATCATGGATCGCCACATCATCCCCCAAATCGGAGGCGACTATTTTGCTGTTAGTGATTCCAGTTGGGACCTGAAGATCGTGATGCTGCAGAACAGCGCTCCGCAAGCGACCTATGCGGACAAGCCCGAAGAACTCGGTGTTCCTTATTTGGCCAGGATCAAACTCATCAGTGACGAGTATCTCATCCCAGTCATCTGCATAATTGCTGTTTTTCACCAAGAGCTCAACCTCATGTGAGCGCAGATGTCGCCACTGCTCCATAGGCTTGGACAACTGTGAGTAGCGTAGGTAGTATTCGTCTTGACCCTCAGGAAGATACTCGTTGGGTATGAAATCACAACCAAGACTGGCTGGTGATTTAATTGTAACAGTGTCCATTTCCACACTCCCTTGAGTTAGGTCCTGAATCTGCAGAACTGCCTGGACCTGCGCAGCGTCATTTCAGGCTATGTCGGCACAGATGGCCTCAAGGTTTAGGATTATCTGACGTGTTAGGCGGTACTCTTGCCAAAGTCCTCACGGACTCTGTGATCGTGTGTTCGATCATGGCAAGCATCTTGCTGTCGGTGGGAAAAACGAACGCTAATTGCCCAAAAATCGCGGTTGGGTGGGAGAAAACGCACTAAAAATAGTCAAGATGTATGGCTTTTGCGAGCTTAATGCAAATCGACGTTAAACAAGTATTTTGCGCCCGGGCGGTCGAATACATTTCCGGCCCCAGCATCATAATGATTGCAGATTTCGCGGTCTTGAAATTGGGTTTGATTGGGTTTGTTTTCCTGGACTCTGAAGGCGGATTCGTTTTCGTAATCCTTTGTCAAAAGAGAGGTTGCGTTCATTTTGGCCCCTAAGAAATTGGGTAACCCTTCACGGCGTATAAGTTGCGTTGCTGGGGTGATTGCGAGGAGTTTTGCGACGAAGCAATCTAAAATGTAACGATTGAGATTGCCACGGCC
>DAOWID010000358.1 GCA_030641115.1 Planctomycetota bacterium
CAAAGCTGCAGGACGCCTAACCCAACAGGGTAAACGGCAAACCATAGGGTCAAGGCGTCGCCTGTCAAAAGCTGTAGAAAATACACCGCCACGTTGATAAGCAGGAGCGTCTTAACCATCGGCGAGATTGGTGGAAGGCCCAATCGCATCTGCGGCGGATAGTGGGATTGCGACTTATAGCCTTCACGAGTGTAGTCTCTGTCGTACAGACCCATATTGCTGCTCGTGGCCAAACAACCCCCCAATAAATTGGGGGGCTAAACACGACTTCGTTGCCGTTTCAATAACGGCTCAACTGCTATACACTATGTAATATCGCCAAATTCTGCCAAATGTTCAACTGGAAAATGTAATAGTTCGCTTCACGATGTCCGCGGTCGCAAACCCTGGGTAGAACCCAGAGCAAATACTAATAACTCAGGGGCTTAGGTTTGATTCTGTGGAGTATCGCGATCAAAACAGCCCCCAGCGCTATCGAGGCGATGCTGAGAAGCTGAGATATTGTCAGAGAATCGACTTCAAACGGGTTGTCATCGCGAAGGAATTCTATGAAGAATCGGGCGATGCCGTAGAGTATGAACGCCAAGCTAAATGCAAGGCCGGGTTCGGTGAGAAGCTTTTTAGTGCTGTCGGAGTTGCTGCTCTTTTCGGATCTTCGCCAAATAATATAAAGTATAAAGCATAAAAGAGCGGCATTTGCCGATGAATACAACTGCGTGGGGTGAACGGGCAACGAACGAAGCTGGTTGTTTGCCTTGAGCATTTCCTTCTGTTCTTCACTCAAACGTTCGTATGGCTTGAGGGTCTTGCCAGGAACAGTCACATCGGCGTGGTAATCGAAGAACTCGTCGGGCAGTTTGCGATAAGGTTCGGACCTATCTCTGGCGTAATCACGATAGACCTGGCTGTGGTAAGCAAATGAGCCGTACGGGAAGCGAACGGCCCAGGGTAGTTGCGTTGGCTTGCCGAAGCAGCAGCCGTTCAAGAAACAGCCGATTCTGCCGAATGCAAGTCCCAACATCAGACCGATAGCCAGGATATCAAGGTAACGCCGGATTGGAAGCTTATGATGCAACAAACAAAGAACAATCACAGGGATGGCAAAAATTACACCACCATAAAACTCCAAACCGCCTTCCCAGACGGCAAAAATCGAAGCCAGGCGTCCCTCGAACTGACCGAGGTGATGGATTACGAAAAATGTACGCGCCCCTGCTACTCCAGCTATTAAGGAATACAGGGCAAGATTAGTAATGACTTGAGAATTGAGCCTGATGTTGCGGATCAAATACCTGATCACAGGCACAGCTACGAGGAAGCCAACGACCATCATGAATCCATGGCTTTTTATAGTCACGTGGATAAAAGGTATCTCGAAAAGCTCAGGATACATGTTAATAATTGATTATTGATGATTGACTATTGGTAACTGACATAACAGAGACATAGCCTACTGTTAGCCCACATCTTTGATTTTGTTATTTTCATCGAGCACAATGATTTTCGGTTTTAAGCTGCCTTGCTTAGGATAGTATCGTCAATTCTTGCGGAATATTCAACTGGAAAAAAGCAATAGAATAGATTGCTCCGCCTTGCTCGCAATGACGGGCTTGGGGTAAGACCGAGGGCTAAATCCTAGTGAGCGAGCGGTGTGGGCTTTAGCATTTGAAATACTGCCATAAGGGCCGCTCCAAAGACGACCAAAGCGATGCCGAGAAGCTGTGAGATTGTCAAAGAATCGACTTCAAAAGGGTTGTCATCGCGGAGGAATTCCATCAGGAATCGAGCGATGCCGTAGAGTATGAACATCAGGGCAAAAGTGCAGCCGGGATTAATAAAAAGTCCGGGACCGGCTTTGGAGCTGGCGGCATTTCGAGACCTTCGCCAGAAAAAGTAAAGTACAAGGCACAGAACGGCAGCGGTCGCGGAGGAATACAATTGTGTCGGGTGAACCGGTAAACAACGGTACTGACCATTATCGACCATGTCTTTTTGCTCTTGTGTTAATTCGGCGTATGGTTTCAAGTGCTGAGGTAGTATTGCGTTTTCGTCAGTGGGGTAGGTGCAGAACTCAGCAGGCAATTTCAATTGTGGCTCAGAGCGATTTCTCGTGAGGTTGGGATATATTTGACTCTTGTAGGCAAATGAGCCGTATGGGAATCGCACAGCCCAGGGCAGGTCTGTCGGCTTGCCGAAGCAGCAGCCGTTCAGGAAACAGCCGATTCTGCCGAA
>DAOWID010000040.1 GCA_030641115.1 Planctomycetota bacterium
ACTGGTAGTCCCAACGCCAGCCGTGCTAAAGTGAAGGACACCATTAGCTGCCACGGTATACAGGCTGTACGACCGGGGGCCCTCCCCTTTTGCAAGGATCCCCTGCCAGCCTTCACCACCGGGGCCGGCATGCCTTTCAGCATTGATCCATGCCGCTACAGTCACTTCTTCGTCCACCGTCAAAATTGGGGCGTGCGGTACCTCCACATAGTCATCGACACCATCGAACTGCAAGGCCATCGACAATTGCCCGGCCACCCACTGGGGATCACCCATCAGCATGCCATGATTGTTGTTCCCGGAGCTGTCTTTAGCCGTGGTGCCGGAACCCTCATCAAACGCCCAATAGCCCACGAGACCGGCAGAAGCGCTGCTGGCCAGAGCAAGCACCAAAACAAAGGAAAATAGTTGGATCAATTTCTTACACATGATGTTCCTCCATAAAAAAAAGTTACGTTGCGCGTGCTTTGGCCACACACCAAAACACGTGTTGTTTTCGACAAGCAGGCTGACCTTTGGCACCTACCCTGCCTGTCTCAAACAACGTCCCATAATGTAGCAGCTAACAGCTACTTGCTCCACCAAATTGTGTCAACATTACAGTTCTTCTGAGATTTGGCTCTGTCTCCTTCCTCCTGAGCGACAAACCGTAAAAGCCCAACACCGTAGAAAAGCAGCGGGCAGACCTTAATAGTCTATTTATACCAAATTGCCTGCCCTCGCATCAAGCGAAATTTCGAGGATTTTATCAAACAGTAGATATCTGGCCTTCAAATAGCAGATAGGAAGGCGGCTTATTTGTCGTGCATGTCCGTCACCCCACGCACCTGGGCATAGAGTACAACTGCTATTCTGATGGGCTCCAACAAGAAGATTGGAAAACCCCCATATCAGGACTAAAAACCCGGATTTTGTTAATTCCGATCGAGGTTCTAAATCTTTCGCAGTAAAGCTCATGCCCAAACATATACGGGGCCCATACAGAATTACTCAGTACAGGCCCCGAACTTATGCAAAATCGCTGACCAAGTTAGCGATGCGTCAAGGCCGATTATGGCGCTACGGCTAGCCCATCGTTAAGCCAGGCACCCGCCATAACAGCGAAATCATCGAAGTCAACCACGCAATCGCCATTGGCATCGCCACGCAAATCCAGCCCACCGAGATTAAAGCATCTGGCGGGACAGAGCCTGATGTCGTCAATATATACAACATCCCGATCCTCCACCTCCTGGCCGGAACTGGTCCCGTTACCGGTGCCGATGGTGATCTTCTTGATTGAGGCCAGGTTTACGCCGTCGCCGGTATTGAACTCTTCAAGTGCGATGTCCCACTCGTGCCACGGCTCCGACTGGACTGCATGGGTGTAAGGATGCTGGACCGTGCTGGTCTTGCCCGCTGAATCCTCCAGCCTGATATACATAGGTTGCTCAACATTGGCATCGTCACCGCGGAAGGACAGCGATAACGCCTTGACACCGTTGGCTGTCCAATCCTGGGCAGTAGCAAATGTCTTGGTGGTATCGGTCAAGTACGGGGGATACTGGTTCGCGTACTCAAAGCGCATCGACTTGGCGCCCTGGCGGATGTTGCCCGTCTCCAGGAAGATATAGTGGTACGCCCCAGTCACTCCAGGAGGGATATTGTGAGGCCAGGCGGATTCTATGGCGGCATCATTGGCATAGGACTCGAAATCGTCCACGCTCAGACACCCCCCTGTCGTAAATGTCCAGGTGTGACCTGTGACCGTGCTGGAAGCGCCAATCTCATCGACCCGCCACTCATAGGTCTGGCCGAATTCAAGAGGACCGGGATCATACGTTTTGCCCGGCGGGGTAATCTTCTGCATCGCTCCCTTTTTGCCGAACCACAACTCGCGTGAAGTCGCAAACGCTGCCTCCACCCAGCTTAGGTTAGCGTTTATGGACACGTCTGTTGCACCATCAGCCGGGCTGGGGTTGACCGCCGCCGGGCCGTCGGAAATAGAGAAGACATCGTCAAAGGTGGTATAGTAGCCGGCCGGTTCAGGATCTTCGTTGAACCCGGTAATGCCGCTTATGCCGCTCGCGAAGACCTCATCATGTTCGCCCTCGTCTTCCCACGGGTCGTTACCATTCGTGTCCACCATTGTTGCTGTCTTTGCGACGAGCGGGCCGCCTTTGTACTCATAGAGACTACCGGTGACGTACACCGGGCCCGAGCCGAGGATATCCAGCTCAACATAGTAGCTCCTGGCGTGGTCGAGGCCTGGCACAGCAAGCTCCAAACCCAGCTCCTCTGAGTTTCTCATGATGTGGCTAAGCTGGACGACCTTCTGCAGTTCAATTCTCAGGTTAGCTGGGCCAACTTCCCAATTTACGAGCAGTACGTAGCAACTGGCAATTATGCCGGGGTAGCCGCTTATCGACCCATCGTCAATGATGTACTCCGTCCTGCCCAGCACGCCACAGAGATTCCGGGAGGCATCACCAACGACATTCATCACGGCGCCGACTCGAACGTCAGTGAATGTCTCATTTGAACCAAAGCCCCCGCCGAACGCCGAGCCGCCGACAGCGACCGAACTGGTCTCGCCGACAGCAAGGTAGTCATTGTCGCCAGGCCCATCCTGGATGGTGCCGGTGTACGTCTTGGCTATGTCCGGATAGCAATGGAACTCCCAGGTTGCAAGGTCGAATGCGTTGGCGTCGAACGTCTCGGCCCAGTTGGCCTGTGCAGTGCCGCTTGCTGCCAAAATTAAGCCTATTACTGCACAAACTGCCATCAACTTTCTAATTTGTTTCGACATAATGTTCCTCCCTTCAAAAGAGTTTAGATAACTGTGCTTTGGCCACACACCAAAACGCCCGTCGTCTTTGACAAGGCTTTGAATCTCTACGCCTTATTATGCTTGTCTGCGACAACTTTCCAAATAAAACAACAGACACAAAGATTGGATCATAGCTGGGCTCCTTCCTTAATAATCCTTCACATCCGAAAACTGAAACCACAGACCTCGACACTCTTATTTATACCATATTGCCTGCCGGCACTTCAAGAAAAATTTTGCCATAAGTTACCACAAATCTCGCGGCCAAATTGCGGAAAGGCATAAGTATTTGACTATTAGAACTTTACAACTACGCCACATGCGACTTGAACGGCCGGCAAATATACTGAATCGCAGTGGATTTGTGGGGTTTGGGATAGACATTTAGGGCCAGAGTAAAGGCTCTTCAAGCCAGTTCTCACCCAGGATAGCGTAGTCCCTCAAGTCAATCGTACCATCCTCATACAGGTCAGGTTGAAGGTCACCAGCGCCAAGCAGCCAATGCTCAGCCATTATCTTGAAGTCTGCGTAATCAACTAAGCAGTCGCCACTAAAATCGGCTACCGGCTTTGCAAGCGAAGGGACACATCTGGACCGATACAGCCTGATATCGTCGAAGTATAGAAGGCCGCAGCCGCCAGGCTGTGGATTGTCTCTATCGCCAAGACCGATATACATCTTCGCGATGCTCCTTAGGTCCACGCCGGCATCATTGAAATCCTGCAGGTCAATATTCCACTCCTGCCAGGTGTCGTACAGCACTGCGTTGGGGTCATGGTGGTTGACGACCTCAATCTTGCCGGTGCTATCCTCCAACGCCACATAAAGCTGCTCAGCAACGTTACTGGTAATGCCAATATCCTGTGACTGCCACTGGCCCGTGACCGTGCCTGTGATGGTTACGTCAGAGAATGTGGCCTCGCACGTTGCGCCGGTGTTATGGCTGGTCACTGCCAAGCCTACGTAGACATCGGCGTCCATGTTGATAGTCTGCGGGGCACCCAGCGCGCCCCAGGTGGTCCCGTCAGCCGAATGTTCAGCCGTAAAGTCATTCCCGCTGCGATTGATTCTCACCCAGTGCGGCGCAGCAACTCCGTCTTGCTGGCCTGCCGCGCCCACGTTGTCACTGCCCTTCTTGGGACGATGTTCGAAGACAACGCCCTGAGCCGGTGTGACAAAGGCCATCGCGTGCGCAGAATTCGGGTCCAGGTCCTCGCGAATCATCACGCCGGCCTTGGCCCAGGCGTCCGTATTCTGCACACTGAGTACCCTGGCTACGATTTCACCCTTGCGCGATAGGCGCTTGTAGGCGTAGTGGAATTGGTCAAATAGCCCCCCAATATCTTCGCCATCGGCAGTCATTGTGTAGATGCCCGTTGTCAAATCATAGCTGAAGCTGCCGACAGATGCCGGATAGCCTCTGAGCCATAGGGCCAAAGATCTCACATCTTTTCTGGTCCAATCCTGCGGGGGATCAAACATCCGTTCGGTCTCTGAATAAAGCGCTTTGCCAGTTGAACCGTCGTTGACGTACTCAAACGGCATTGACTGCCAGCCTTCATGAACGATAGTCCGCTCAGCAAAAGGCTCCCAAAGGTGACCTACAGTCGAGCCGGTGCCGTTGCCACCGTACGGCGCAACACCACAGCTAACATCACCGTTGTGACCCCATCCATCCGGCCATGTATAGAATATCCTGGTGCAGTAATCGTCGTAGGACTCAAAATCGTCCACGAACAGATAGTCGGCTACGGTAAAGCTCCAAATCCTGCCTTTGGCGACCGTAGCGTCATTGTTGATCTCATCAATACGCCAGTAGTAAGGCCCGCCGCCCCACTGGACGCCCTCAGGTGGATCATAGCAGTTGGCGTCTGGACTCTGACGCCCTCGATATGTACCTGACATATCAGATGTATCGGCATTGGCGACAGCGTCTGAGTCGGTGCCAAAGTACACATCGTGCGAAAAGTCGTCGTCGGCCGGCGACCAGCTAAGGGGCGTTGCATCTTCTATATCAGGTGTCGATCCGTTGGCTGGGTCTGGATTCCAGGCATAGATCGGCCAAGGTCGAATCCAAAACCGCTTCTCCATGTCATAGATGCGGACATCGTCGATGGTGCCCTCGAAATAGTCACCCTGCGTCTGTCCGCCGGTCCTGACATTCCAGAAGCTGGCGGTATTGACCGGTGTGTCCATGAGTTCGCTGCTCGATTGCGGGATGCCGTTGATAATTAGGTTAATGTGGCCCACATTCCATACAGTGTCATCTTCGAGGATGACCGCGATGGGCTCTCCAAGCGTCGCTGCGACGTGGTGCCACTCGCCGTCTCGCAGGTCTTTCTCACCTATGATATAGCCGCCGTGAACGTCTACAGCCAGCCTGCCATTATCAAGGTAGAAGGCCCATTTTTCGCCTGGCTGGTCCTGACCCCAGGTGATGATTTCGGCCATGTCTTTGGATGTATCTGTCTTGATCCAGGCGGCGCAGGTTCGAGAATGCGAGCCGGTAATGCCTTTGAAGCCGACGATTTCGACGTAATCGTTGCCGTCAAATGCAAGACCGCCACCATCATACCCGGGCACCCATTGGGGACCGCCCACAAGGGTGCCGTGATGGTCATGGCCGGACCAATCAATGGCGGCAGCGCCTCGGCCCTCATCAAACCTCCACCAGCCGACAAGGTTGGGATCAGAAATCGGTATGTCGAATAGGGTACTGAAAGTCCAGACCTGGCCCGTGTGTTTCGCACCACCGGCTTCGACCTCATCGATTCGCCAGTAGTAAGTGGTATCCTCTAAAAGACCTCCGGGATCATAGTTGCTATCAACGTGGCGGCCTCGGTATATGCCTTCAGAGGACGGATCCGCATTGTCCACAGCGATTTGGTCGGTGCCCAGATACACATCGTGTAAAGCCGCATCGCAACCTGGCGTCCAGGCAAGGACGACGTGGTCGAGCACATATTTCGCTCCGTCAGGAGGATCGGGATTCGTGGCGATGCAATTCTGTGCAGGGTCCGCGCCCACCGCCAGGATATTAGCGACCAGGCTTAGCTCGACTTTTGCCATTTGGAATAATCACGCTGCCTGACTCAGGTAGTCCAGCAGCAGGTTCCTGAATTTCGGCGATAGTTTTTCGAAACCCTTATGATACGAAGCCTTTGCAAAAACAGTCTTTTGCCAAAACAGCCGGCGTACGGTTGCGATGGCATCCGAGAAGGTAGGTTCAGCTTTGATGTACCATTGCGTCTGTCGTACTCGGACACGATGACGCCGCGTATGCTCGACAAAAATCAAACAGACTACGCTGAACAGACCCAACAAACACGGGGCGGCACGCAACACCGACTTGGCGACATATTGTCGTGGCGTTTCAAAACCCAGGTGTGCACGCACTTCTTGAAACGTGGTTTCGATAGGCCAGCGGGCCGTGAACCAACTGGCGATTTGGGTGCCAGTGAGGCTCGTATCGGTAGTGTAAAAGTACTCATCTCGATGCGTGCCTTGAATATCGTGGACGAAGACCCAGCGAATTGGTACCAAACCCGCACCGGACTTATACCAATGCCCTGTACCACTGGTCAATTGAACGCGGCGGTCACCGCCCCCATACCAACCGACCGTTGCTGTGGTAAGTTGACGACGAGCTACTACCTGCTGAGGCGTGGGCAGCTTGCGGCCTTTGATGCGGGGCCGGCCCATCCCCTTTTTTTGCTTCGGCAGTGGTGCATAAAGATTGGCATCACCATGAAAGCGGCTGACCAAGGTTGCATGACCCTGATGGCGATAACAGAACTTTGCCAAGTTATGCGAGGCGTAACCACCATCACCCAAAAACACGAATTTTCGCTCAGGAAACCAGTGAATCAGCACCGCCATCAATTGACGGGCCAGATGAGGAGCCGTCTTGTGACGACGTCCTTCGGCGTGGTTAAGTTGCTCAGGGCGATACAAAGCGGCCAGTACAGGCAGGGCCCAACGCCGCGAAGTAAAAGGAAACTTTACGGAGATAGCCAACACGATCCAGCGGTGGCCCCAACGAAAGACCACATGGTTATGAGCCGAACGAACGGCATCATGATAACAGCCTTTGCCGTAGACACACTTGCCGCGATGTTGAGCGGTAGTGTCGTCCATAGGGACAAGAACCGGCTCATCGGGTGGGATCTGATGCAGGATCGCTCCAGCCAGAACTTTGCCCAAAGGCCACAGCGACCAAACTGCACGAGAGAAAACCCGGTGGTAGGTGCTGGGATGCCCAGTGACCAGCCCTCGCATCGTCCAAAGTATTGCTGTAACGGTTCGTCTGCCCATCGTTAGTATGGCTCCGATGGCCAGCGGGAGAATTCGCTGGAAAGTTGGTCGTGTAAACGCTATAGAAAAACTCATGAAAAGTGGCTCTGCTGCCGATGGCATAGAAAGCATAATGGACTCCTTTCCGATTTAGCGACTTTACTTGTCAGTAAAAATCGGCAGGAGTCCATCTTTTGTGCCACTAATTCTCTATCCATCGACAATCTCAAAAATGGCAAAAGTCGAGCTAAGCTGGTCAATTTTAATCTTAATGGTACTGGAATCGATCATACTCGTAATAGTAGGAGGCATTGACAAACTCGGAGATCATTCGCTACCTGATTTGCTTGTTGGTTGGTCAATTTTGCCGACAGTTCTTATTGTTGTAAGTTGTTTTTGTGGATTGTGTTTTTCATTGTTCTATCAGAATAGGGGAGAAAAGTATCTTGGGTGATAAGAACAGTTTTAATAAAGAATCGTTGCTATTAAAGCCAGTAGCAGATTATTTTAGGCGAAAAAGCTTTAGGTGGCAGAGAGAAGAACTGCCATTCTATGAGCATCGAGTTGATTTGTATGGATTCTCAAGAGTGAATGAACTAACAGTTGCCGTTGAGTTGAAACTTTATAAATGGCAAAGGGCCTTTGAGCAAGCAATACTTTATCAACTCTGTGCAGACTACGTGTATATTGCTATGCCAGTTAAATCAATAGGGCGAGTAGATATTGATTTGCTTAAAACTCATGGGATTGGGCTATTGGCTATATGGAATAGCGGAAGGTGTCGAAAGATTTTAGGTTCAGAACAATCAACAGTCGTCTGCGACAATTACAAAGACATTTATGTTGATATATTAACGAATGGAGAGGAGAACACATGGTAGATCCAAAGGTTATTATTCGTATGGGGAGTCATGCCGAAAAGTATTATATTGAAAAGACCGCGCGCTATCTCGATGGAATTATAGTAGGGGCTAATCTATTTGAGGCAACACCGGGTGCAACAGCAACTTTGTTAGGCAAGAAGCTAAATAAGCCTTACTACATTGACCCCATGACTTACGTATACGGACGCAATTTGAATTATATCAAATCTCCCCAAGGAAAGACTAGGGAATTGGACTTTAAGCGATCATACAGAAGGCTATCAGAGAAGCTATCACTGCCATTTATAAGCGCTTTAAGCAAGGACTCAAGGGTGACACCTAAAGATTTTGAAGGTGATTTTAATACCGAGGAATGTTGTAAAGCTGTTATGGAATATCAGCTTAATCGAATTAAAGAAAACTTTGATGAGGATCCTGAGTATAAAGAATATGCGGTGGGCATACTTGGTCCAGCATCAATTTATGCACCTTACTTTTACATTGAACCGAATAATCACGATGCTTGGATGGATTTGGTATTGTTACTTGCAAAGGTTAGCGCCGATTTAAAATATGATGTTCCCGTTCATGCTATTATTTGTACTGATGAAGCAATGTTGGATAACACTAACTTTTTAGTTAAACTTAAGAGAGAACTGATAAAAACAGGCGTAGAAGGAGTTTGGTTTTGGTTTAGCGATTTCGATGAACTCACTAGTGGTGTTGAAAAGCTAAAGGCATTCAGGTCATTAGTTGAGGACCTAAGCAAAGAGATTAAAGTGTACAATCTTCATGGTGGTTATTTCAGTCTTAGTTTATGTAAACACGGATTAACTGGTGTAAGTCATGGCGTTGGATATGGCGAAAAAAAGAGCGTAGTTCCGGTAATTGGAGCAGCAACTCCTACTGTACGGTATCACTTGCCTGATTTTCATAAACGACTGGGGGTACCAGCAATACAACGATGTTTTGATAGTTTGAAGATTAAAACTCCCGATGACTTTCATGAAAAGATTTGTGGATGCGTAGTTTGCAAAGGCTTAGTTTCTAAGGATTTGGCTGAGTTTAGCTTGTTTGGAGATATGGCCTATTCGACACCGATGTCCAAAAGGGAAGCTCAGACACCGGCGGCGGCAAAAAGATGTCGATTCCATTTTCTCATGAATCGAATTCGGGAGCGTGATGAGTTGAAACAGAAAAAGATCGAAAGAATTCTCGCTGAGCTTGACGCTGTAGAGGAGAAATGGTCTGGGCAGGTTTCGGTTAAGGATGATATGGCACACCTAAGTCGGTGGCGGGAAGCCTTGGCATGAAAAAGGGGGATTCTTAATTTATTATTGTCTATTGACGATTTCCTAATGGATGAGATTGCCGCGTCGGAGCAGAAAAAGACCGGGATTTGGAAGTCGACGGGGGAATAAATTTGGGCGGCTAAATTGGTTTTTAGTTTTGAATTCTGAGTTGGGGCCCCGGTGAGATAGACAAAAATCATCTCACGGGGTAAAGCAAAGAAAGTGCTTTTTTGGCCGTTTCTTTGTTGACTTTTCTTTGAAACTATGTTAAAATTCTCACATGTTTGCCAGCAGGCAAACATAAACCGCCCAGAGGCGGCGATAACCTATACATTTCAGATTGCATATCTGTAAGCCACAGCGTGGCACGGCCTTTCGGGCCAGCAGGCCCAAGTCAAAAATAATCGTTAGTGAAAGGTGTTTCGTCGATGATGAATAACCAATACGCTATACGCTGTACGCTATACGCTATTTTCTTCCACGCTTCACGAAATTGTCCTCTACATCTGTCGAGGACTCTCTACATTTGTCGAGAGAACTCTACAAATCGACTACTTTTTATGCAAAACAAACCCAATTTGCCGGATGCTCAAATGAACGTAAGTTCGATTTTAACAACGCATTATGAAAATAAATCCAATTGGACACTTGGTGAAAACAAACCCAAACAAACCCAATTTCCGAAAGGCCAAAATGAACGTAAACTCACTTATAACAAAGGATTACAGAAAATAGGAT
>DAOWID010000409.1 GCA_030641115.1 Planctomycetota bacterium
CCGTCAGCCAAAGTTTGACATTCATCGCCTCAAGAAAGTCTTCGGCGGCCCTGCTACTATTGAAAAGTGAGCAAATCAGTCAAGCATTTGCCTGAAGCGCGCCAACTCTAACTGTACCCTCACCCGACCCGAAAGGGTGAGGGTAATTGTCCTCTGATACGTACCCGAAGAAGTCATTGCGCTTTCGTGAGAGGCCTTTGGAAAACAGTTGTATTATCAGGTAGTTATTGCAGACAGTATCAGCTTCGATAGCGTATGGGTGATTCGAAGTCGGCCTGGATTCCGCAACAAAGCCTGCCCTGAGCGCGGCCGAATGGACGCGGAATGACAACTCACAAGATCATCCTTAACAGAGTACTATGATGTTCATGCCTTCGCCAGGTTGTCTCTGTTCTCGTAGATTTTCAATATAGCATCCGCTATGTCATCCATATCCCTCTTGGTTGCGAGAAGAAGTCTCTGGCTGAGCCAAACTGCTTCTTCACAAAGCTGGTCATTATCGGGATAGTGAAGTTCCTCACGGTATCTGTCCAGTCTCTGCTTTGAAAAACTCCTCTTGAAATTCTTGGAATTCAAAGCATCTTCGATCAAGCCATCTTTGTACTGGGGACCGTATCCGCCGGAGCAAGGAATGCCTTCGGCTCCAAGGGCGGCAAGAAATCTGCTCCGTGGCAGATTCTTGAAGTGCTCCTTTTTGTATCGGAATGGATATAGATGATATGCCGCTCTGGTTACACCTTCATACAATTTGTGCGGGATAATCCCAGGGATGTCTTTGATCTTCGAGGTCAGATAATGGGCGTTCTTGTTACGCGTTTCGGTGTCCTCTTCGAGGCGCTTCATCTGGGAAAGCAGAATGGCTGCCTGGTATTCCGTCATCCTGCGGTTAGTTCCTATTATTGGATAACTGCTCGTTCTCTTAACGCTGCCGTATGGTCGGCCGCAGTTGTGATAGGAGAAGCATTTGTCCATTATTTCATCATCATCTCCAACGATGGCGCCTCCTTCGCCGCAGGGAAGATGTTTCGAGTTCTGGAAACTGAAGCAGCCCAAATCGCTCATCGTACCACACTTCTTGCCCCTCCATTCTGCCAGCCACGCTTGACAGGCATCCTCGATGACTATAAGGTTGTGCTTGCCGGCGATGGCGTTGATCTTATCCATATTTGCCGGCAAACCCAAAATATGAACGGGGAGAATCGCTTTGGTATTCTCGTTGATTCTCTCTTCTATTTTGTCCGGATTTATCTGAAAGGTTTCGGGGTCGGTATCTGCAAAAACCGGCAGCGCGGACGATCCTATCACCACGTTGTATGTGGCGATAAATGTGTACGGAGAGACGATGATCTCATCGCCAACCCCTATATCAAGCACGTGCATGGCTGTAAGCAGGGCATTTGTACCATTCATCGTACAAACGCATCGCTTCACCCCCATCAACGCTGCGTACTTCTCTTCGAATTCTGAAACTGTTTTCCCTCTACCCCTGAACCAGTTTCCGCTGCGTAGTATGGATAGAACGGATTCTTCAGCGGTCCGATCCCACACTGGCCAACTGGGGAAGGACTTGGCTCTGACGGGCTTACCGCCTAAGATCGCAAGTTTAGCTGCCTTTCTGCCTGGCTTTCCGTATGCAGGAATTCCCACTGACGCAACCGCTGCCATAGTGCTTGCTGATGCGGTCGCCAAAAACTGTCGCCTCGTCACATTTTTGTCGTTCATCTCGAACTCCTTTCATTTTGCAAAAGAGTCTATGATTTGTTTCCAGTCTTGGTTCGCTCACGTGCATTGTAACACCATTTGCATTGTTTGCAAGTGCTAATTGGTTTTAAGAAAGAATAAAGCCCAAAAGACAAGCATAATGATTGCAAAAGCACCCGTTTTGTCCCAGCAGTGACTTTCAAGTCGAACGAAAAATTCTCGCGGGCCAAATGGTTTTTTCCTATTTTGTTATTGCAGCAAATCAGATTTGGCTGTATAATAATAGGATAATCAAGACGGTAGGCGCCAGATGACTGTAGAAATCCGAAATTTCGTGGAACACAATAGAAGTTTGGCGCATCTCGTATACGCGTAACAGGGGCAAAAACTAAGGAGTTTGATTATGCGCAAACGAGGTGGATTTACGCTGATAGAACTTTTAGTAGTGATTGCGGTCATTGCTATACTGATGGCGATCTTAATGCCCGCCCTCAAGATTGCGCGTGAACAGGCCCGTGGAATCTCATGCCGCGCGAACCAGAAGAATCTTGCCCTGGCCTACATCATGTATGCCGGCGACAACGATGGCTCCGTTTGTGCGGGCTGGGCGCAGCACAACAAAGTCAATGGTGTGCCCCCGTGGGTCATGCCGCCCCTTCGTTACTCAGGACCCACTATTGTTCCTATGGGCAGTGGACCCGTTACTCGCCAGCAACGGTACAATGGACTGAAAGAAGGAGCCCTATACACATACGTCAAAGATGTGGGTGCCTATCATTGCCCGGGTGACAATCGAATAACAAGGGGGACAAGCCGGGGCATGGGACTGGAATATCTGATTTACCGCAGTTACTCTCTCACGGATTATATGCGGGCAACACAGAATTCCGATCCGAAGAAATTGTTCAGCTTCAAAGGTCAGGCCACCAAGATGCTCTTCGTAGAGGAGATATACGACGGCGCCGCAGGCAACCATAATCATGATGGATGGTCGTATCAGCCATACACCAACAGTATGTGGGATCCGCTGGGCATCTTTCACAGCGATGCCTGCACATTTAGTTTCATGGATGGTCACTCAGCACGCAAGAGGTGGGACGACAAGCGGACGATTATCTACTGCACGAGTCGAGCAGAAGCTTCGGCCATGGGTTTTGGCAAGGGACAGCAGTTCAATCCACCTAACATCGACTTGGAGTGGCTTGACTACCACTACCCGGGAAAGCAGCGGCAAGCTCCGTAGCCATGTCGTCCGTGGCCTGAGTGTCCGGATGATGTGCTCTCATTCAGACAGAAGATGTCCCCCACGATGAAAAACAGCGGGGCCTATAGCGAACCAATCAGTATAAGCCCCGAACTCACGCAAATCCTTGTGTCATTCTCGCCAAGGCGAGAACATAATTGGCCTTACACCAAGATGCTATGGCTACGGCCAGGTTTGCTCCTCAAGCCACATATCTACCAAAACACCATAGTCCTTTAAGTCAACGGCGCCGTCGCTGTTCATGTCAATAGCAGCGTCCTGCGGCGTCAGCAGCAGATACAACGGTTGAGTATACGCAGCGGTCTTGCCGGCAAGCCAAGCAACCTGGCCTTGCGTGAGACCACGGTCATAGATGCATACCTCGTCAAGAGCACCATTGAATGGATTGCTGCCGTTTGCTTCCACGGCGCCAAACACAACACGAGCCTCAGTATCAGAGCCAAACGAGAACGGACCTGAACCGGTCAGCTCACCGTTGATGTAGAACGATGCAGTGGTCCCGTCGAACGATGCAGCTACATGAGTCCATTCGCCAATAGGCAAAACTGGATCACCATCATACGGATAGCTGCCGTTGCGGAAGAAGCCAAGTGCACCAGTATCTATATTGGCCTCAATGTTCCACATCATATCATTGGCGTTCCAACTGTCTCTCTTGCCAACTAACCCCTGGTAGTAACCGCTGAGCCCATCCCATTTGGCCCACACGGCAACGGTCAATTCACCCGTTGCAGCCGAAGGACTGAACGTACCAAGGTCAACGTAATTGCCTATGCTGGTTCCATCAAAGTGCATCGCCGTGCCATAGCTGGCTGGGCCTGTTACATAAGTCGGGGCGCCACACGGGTCGCCATGATGGCCATTACCAGAGCCGTCATTGGTATTGTTCTCAAGACCATAGTAAGCAACCAGATTACCTGTGCCAGGATCCACCGGCGTAACATCGTAATCAGCAATCAGCCAGTTGTCCGTCATTATGTCAAGGTCTGGATAGCCAACTACACAGTCGTTGTTGAAATCGCCCGCAGGTTTTACAAGCGAAGGCATGCATCTGGGTGCATACAG
>DAOWID010000265.1 GCA_030641115.1 Planctomycetota bacterium
ACCACTTGCGAACAACGCAAATGGCTCAGCAGAGGAAAAATATGTCGCTTGATCATATCCTTCGACAGGGAATGGCCTGAGTCAGGGCTGGCGTATTTTACCCTGAGGGGTCAAAATGTCTGTTCTGCCTGTTAGCTCACGCAAGGCTCAACAGCGGTTCTGCGGATTTCTTTGAATTTTTCCGGAAAAAGAGTCAACAGCCACATGCCCACACACGCCTTTAACTAAAATTATGCTCTATCGGGGCAGTCGCCTTTAACATATTGCCAAAACCGCTTACCGTAATTGTGCATAGCTCCTAGATTGGCAATTGGAAATGTTCTCTTATGAGACCAAGCAGAGTGGGCAGAATGATCCAGATTTTGACGGCATTGCAGTCAGGCCGCAATAATCGAGTTGTGGAGTTGGCAGAGGTGCACGACACCAGCAGGCGGACGATTTTTCGCGACTTGAACGCACTCAAGGAAATCGGTGTCCCGTACTACTACGATGCAAAGGCTGGTGCCTATTCTATTGACCCAGGTTTCTTCCTGCCTTCTATCAACCTGAATCGCAAAGAGGCAATGATTCTGCTTCTGATGGTCCATAAGATGAGAAATCACGCCAACATGCCATTCAAGAACAGCATTCTGCTTGCAGCAATGAAATTAGAGAACACTCTACCGCCCCAAATAAGGCGATATTGCAATACTGCTCTTCGGAGTATCTCCATAAGACCTGGCCCCCAGGCAAAAATGGATTCACTCGATCAGGTGTTTGCACAGCTGCTGGAGGCGGTCCTAAGAAAGCGCATCGTGAACATGCGATACTATTTGCCCCGTGAACAGAGAAGCGTAGTAATCGATTTGAGCCCCTATCATCTGTTCTATTGTGGCATTAGATGGTACGTGCTTGGCAGATCGAGCTTTCACAAACATATCCGTGCATTTAGGCTTTGCCGCATAAAAGAGCTGAACATACTGGATAAATGTTTCCTTGATGAAGAGAAATTCGATATCCAGGAATATCTGGGTAGAGCCTGGTCGATGGTGCCGGAGGGCAGGCTCTATCCCGTCAAACTGAGGTTTCTGCCAGAAGTGGCCCATGATGTCACCGAGGTTCAATGGCACAGTACCCAAACGGTTACTTTCCAAGATGACGGTTCTGCAATCGTTGAATTCCGTGTTGATGGGCTCAACGAGATAACCTGGTGGATTCTAAGCTACGGAGACCGCGTACAGGTTCTTGCCCCGAGAACTCTGCGACAGAGGGTCATCGAAATAGCCCAAAAAATGGTGAGCGCCAACCGGTGAACATCACGTGTCGTCTCTGCCACTTGTTGCCACACAGGTCGGATTAGGCTGCTATGAGCACTTGCAAGGTGCGGTAATACTGCATCTAAGCAGGAACGCAGAAAGAATCATATGACATGTGCGGTCAGCTGGAGGCTGTAATTAGAAAGCGCGATGCCTAACCTTCGCATAATTTGGGTGTGAGGATTCATAAACCTATTGGTTGGCCGCAGCATAGCGGTTAAGAAAATGTGAAAAGGCTCCGTTTGCTTGGAAGGTTCGCCGAACCAAAAAAAACTTTGTTCTTGGCTCAACAATTTGGATGCGTATAAGCAGAAGTAATAATAGGTGCTGGAAGGCAATAAAGCGGCCCCGGCTTGGCAGCAAGACTCGTGGGGAAGCAAGGGTCGGTCTGAAATGAATGCCACACTTTGATTGCAGCTGCTCTTGTTGGTGAGATCAAGAAAAGGAAAGGCCAAATCGATAAAAGGGCCCCTGCGGGGGCGGAGGGAGAGGAAAAGCGAGATACCCCGCAGGGACTTTGAGGATACTTGATTATACGCTCCGTGGTGCTGGAGTCAAGACCAATATGCCGTACAAAGGCAGCTTCAGGAGAATTTCAAGCCCGATTTCTGTGTCGTGTCCTTCAGAGCTTCAGAGCGAGACCGGCGATGCTGTGGTGCCTAAGTGCTTACGGGAGGCATCCCGGGAGATTTCGTGAGGTGGTTCAATCCCACAAATAGCCCAAGAATTTTGGCAGCAAAATGCCATTCCGCGAAGGCCTGAAAAAACGATAGATTGGCATCGCGAGAACCTTCTTTAGAATAACTCGAATCGGCCTCAGACTCGCACCTCATATCTTGTACCAACTCCATTTCATAATTCCCGATTTTCTGAGCGCGGCATTCCTGCGAAGGTAGGAATCCAGACGTGGCAGTCAGCATCGTGTGCAATTCGTTCGGCACTCTTTAACTGTGATTGGCATTACAACACGAACACAAGAAAGCGGGTAAGACGAACCTGCAAAAGTTGAATCAAACGTTACACTTGTTCTCAAAAAAAGAACGGCGTTGATATCACAGAAGCCCACACCCCCTTACATGAACTCCTATCCCGCATCGAGAATCCGCCTCTGCAACCTCAAAAACAACGCTTATTGATCTTCTTGCCGAGAAGAGTCGAATTGCCTGGCAGGTTTCCTCCCAAGGGTTTAGTGGTGAGAAGCAGGGAATTGTGTCGGTCCGTGGTGGGTATCACGGGACCACAGCCCTTGCGCTCGCTGTGTCGGGCCTCAATTACGGTAGGTTTCTTGCTTCAGCACTTTGGAATATCCGAACAACCGGCAGAGTTCCTCCGCCAATTCCTCCGCAGCTCTATGCGAGCCTCGAAACAGGTCGGAAAAATATCCGTCTTGAAGAACTGCTCTGACTGAGGGATTGCTGTGTCCATTAATAAGGAAAGGTATACAATGAAACAAGGAATTCTCAAAGACTGATCTGAGACTTCCAGAAACGTATGAATTTTTCGGCATATATTAAGGCACGAAAGACAATCTGCTAAGTCTCATTTTCAGTAACACTACAGCTCACTGCCTGGCAATCACTCTATTCTTTCAAATTCAACTATATCCTCAGTTCCAATGTCTTCAGATCTAATAAACTCATCAGCTCCTTCTAGTATTTCTGAAAGTTCATCATACTCTATGACCTGCATCAGCAGCTTCGGCTCAGTTTGAACGATCCGCATATAAATATCCGGCAAGAGATGCGACCCATAGGCATCTTTGTTCTCCAAAAGAGACTCATCGCCAAATATTCCCAGAAGCGTCATACCTTTCAACTGTACCAGACTGGCGGCAGCGTGATATTCTTTGTCCTCTGCAGGCCATGTGAGTCTATACGTTCTTGGCTGTGAGCCTTTGGTTATGACCATTTGGCCGTCTTCCATATTCCATTTGCCGATCAGTTTCTCCTCAAATGTCAAGTCGCTCTCACTATACAAAGGTTTAAACAGCCAACGGTCTGTTTTGACGATTTTTTGCGTCTTGCCGTCAAATCCTAGGAAGACCAGTACCGATCGTTCTACATCAATATCATCTTTAATGGTTGACCTTAGTACGACGACTTTGCCATTTGGAGAAATTGAGAATACACCCATACCTTGCTCTCCACCGACTTCGGGGGACTGGGGAAGAGTAAAGACTGTGCCTGTACAGCGATCGCTAAGATTCGTGTATCGCAAGCTGGCCGTCCCTTTAGGCAAACCCTCCACGTTAGCTTCTGAGCTGGCAAGGTAGTATAGCTTATCACCCTCGGCAGACATTGCATAATACCCGGTTTCGTTGGCGTCAGGATCTGTATAAAGATCAGTCTGGCCGGTGGTTATGTCAACAGCGTACACAGATGATTCCTTGCCAACGATAAAAACCGTCCTCGAATCTGGTGACCAAAACAGACCACCAAAGAGAATTAGATATTCGTCATCAAATTCCATGTCAAGCTTGAAGTATTTGCACATACTCCCGTCCACTCTGCCAGTGACTAGTGTGCCATTATCGTCGGTGAAAGATGCGATCCATTTACCATCAGGTGATACTGCTATATCCAATGCAGAAGTGAGCAGATGTAAGCATGTCTTTCCTGTTGAAATGTCCAAGCTTTCTACGTAATAGATGTCTCCAAATCCCCGCACATAAAAAATTCGCTGGCAGTCTTTTGCCCACACCGGTCTAAGAAAGGCCACAGAATTATTTTCTCCGCTGTTATCACTTTCCAATTTCACAGTATGGAGCGTCTTTTTCTGACTGCCGTCTGGTCTTACGAGCATTAACTTCATATCAACGAGATCAGTCTCCTCTTCCTCCTGTGCAAAATCTTCAACGAGCTCAAATAAAATTGAGGGGAGTACTTTATCTTCTTCGCTCAATCTTTCTCCGGTTTCCTGTGAACTGACCTGACCAGCTATTTCTTTGGTCTTGCTTAAGGTCTGTGGAGTCACAGCTGGGGCAGAATTTGAATCAACACGTGGAATCTCAACAGGATTAGTAGGGTCCACCCTGTAATACGCTACCCACTCTCCATTTGGAGACCATGCGGGGGTAGACAGGGATCCGTTTGCTTTTACTTCATCCAGTAGCACACGCTCACCTGTTGCTATGTCATAGGTGAATATTGCATACTTATCCGGTTCATCTCCAGGAGGTGTTACAAGAATAGCAATCTTGGAAGAATCAGGGGACCACGCCGGAGGCGATAGAACACATGCCAGAACATAGACCAGCAGACAGGAAAGTGATGCCACAAAGGCTATCCAGGCCTTTCTATTACTGATTGTACTGGTTTCCCGAACATTCATAATTCAATCCTTTTAAAATTGCTGATTTGGCATACATTTTTGATTGAGGAGATAATCACAGCCGAAACACCGATCACAATACACAGCAGACCAACAAGCATTAATAGTTGTACTGCACAGTAGAACCATACCGATTGAACTGGAAACCAAAGTGGTATGCTGTTCAGAAAGGCGAAGAATATCCAAAACGAGGTTGTTGAAGAATCTGTATGGTAATCGGATCTTCTGTCTTCGTAATATATTACTAAAGCTGCCGGTAAGAGCAGAGAGACTATCGCATTGCCATAGACAAGTCCACTCCATAGTCGCCATGCAGGTCCTGGATCAAGAAGATGAAAACCGAATATGGGCATTACCAACAGGCAAACAATGTTCACGTATACGATACTTCGTGGTGGCAGGCCCTTCTTGTGGTTGCGGGTCACCAATAACCAAAGGAAACTAAGACCCATCCCTGCGTATAGCCCGGTACACCTTTGACAGAGGGGCATGAGATGACCCGCTATGGTAAAAGACCTGGAAGCATCTTGGCTGCACAAGAACGAGAATATATAAGCTGTCACATTCATACGTCATACCACGCTGGTTTGCGTGAGTATATTGTTGGTTTGTTGCTAAATGGATGGCGTACTCTATTGATGACATACCTCAATGTGATTCGAACACCATGTTTAAGCAATGACCTGTAGACCCTTTTGCGGCGCTTGTCTCTAATACTCAGAAACCGTTTCACATGTGCTACAATTCTACTGATGTTAATGCCGAACATCAACTTGAAGTAAAGTTTTTCCAGCTGTTTCGCTGAAAATCGCTCTGTGCGCATTATCGGCGTGTGAAAATTGTAGGCCGTGCGATCCACAACTTGTATTATTCCCCGTCGAAGAGCATCCTCATACACTTGTGTCCCTGGATTTGGGGTTAATGGAATGAAGAAGCAATAGTCCATACCCACCTTATACTGGTATCTCGATAGTTCCTTAAGTGATTTTTCGGTTTCATCCCAGAGCCCGAAAATTACCGAACCTATGGTAAAAACGTCTGGGTATTTCTGCCGGAGTATCTCAAAAGCCTTTGCAGTCACTTCGGGTTCGTTTGAGTGCTTGTCCAGCCAATTAAGGTTTACCTCATCTGTCCTTTCAACTCCGATCATGACCTGGCAAAGACCGGCAAACAGCCTTTTCGAGTACCCCAAGCTTTTCATCCCTAACGAGATAATCTGCCCTGAGCCAAGCTGTTTGCCGAATTTTTGTGTTATGTTTTAACAATAGTCGCCGTCAACTGGACCTTATCGCTGGATTTGTCAGTACTGGCACGTGAATCCGCCGCGAGAAACCGCTGAGTTCTTGCTGAATATGCAATTCTGCATCTTCGGGTTACTATCCGTGCAAGAGATGGCTCCACCGTCCATCGCGGAGTTCCAGGCAAATGTGCAGCTAATTAGTGTCGGGTTATGGGTCGTGCTTTTTTTGTCTCCAAGGGTTAATAGCGGGGGCATCATATGGGGGTCTATAGACGAAAAACAGCCTTAATGATTGTCGGAGTTGTCGTTTGACAGGGGGTACGAATTCTCGTATCCCTTTACGAAATCAAGACTTATCTATTGTCGGGCATGTCGACCCCGACAATTCCT
>DAOWID010000251.1 GCA_030641115.1 Planctomycetota bacterium
CCGCATCCCGACACGGGGACATCGCTGGTAGACAAAAGCGTGCTGGCGCTACGCGGCCAACTTCGCGAGTATACGAGCAACCGGCTTAAACGCCAGATGCCCAGCGCGTTGAAATTCGAGGCACATATACTTGCGACCTCACAAGGCGGCAAACTCACCGTCGACTCCGAAAGAGTGAGCGTCACGGACGCAGATGCAGCCACGCTCGTACTCGCCGCTGCTACCAGCTTCAAGAATTTCAAGGATGTCAGCGGTGATCCGGAAGCTGCCTGTCAACGGACCATCCAGGCTGTCGCCGGCAAATCCTACGAGGCCTTGCGAAAGGACCACATCACTGATCATCGCAGGCTTTTCCGTCGTGTTAAAATTGACCTCGGTACCACTGACGCCGCCGACGAGCCTACAGACCAGCGTATAAAGAATTTTGCCGGCCGGCACGACCCTCAGCTCGCAACACTATATTTCCAGTTTGGACGATACTTGCTGATAGCCGGCTCGCGGCCAGGTGCGCAGCCGGCAAATCTCCAGGGTATTTGGAACGACAATCTGACTCCACCGTGGGGCAGTAAATGGACAACCAACATCAACACAGAGATGAATTATTGGCCGGCAGAGGTGACGAATCTGTCGGAGTGTCACGGGCCGCTCTTTGATATGCTTGATGACGTGGTCATCTCTGGCCGCCGCACCGCGAAGATTCACTACGGCTGTCGCGGGTGGGTCCTGCACCACAATACCGACCTGTGGCGTGCCACCACCCCGGTAAATCATGCCAACCACGGCATCTGGGTCACAGGTGGAGCGTGGCTGTGCCAGCATCTGTGGGAACATTACCAGTTCACCAGCGACAGGAGGTTCCTTGCCGACCGTGCCTATCCGGTGATGAAAGAGGCTGCATTGTTCTTCGTGGATTTTCTTGTGGAAGATCCAAAAACTGGCTGGTTGATCAGCACGCCTTCCAATTCTCCTGAGCAAGGGGGTCTGGTCGCAGGTCCCGCAATGGACCATCAAATCATCCGCGACCTGTTCAGCAATTGCATTGAGGCCTCCAAGATGCTTGATATCGACAAAGATTTCCGTCAGAAGCTTGCCGACCTGCGAAACCAAATTGCCCCCAACAAGATTGGCCGATTCGGCCAACTTCAGGAATGGCTACAGGATAAAGACAACCCCAACAACAGGCATCGGCACGTCTCCCATCTGTTCGCTCTGCATCCGGGCTGTGAGATTACGCCGCTAAAGACACCGGAGCTGGCCAAGGCCTGTCGCGTTACTCTCAGGCATCGTGGTGACGGGGGAACCGGCTGGAGCAAAGCCTGGAAAGTCAACTTCTGGGCCCGGCTCTTGGATGGCGACCATGCCTATAAGATGCTCCGCGAATTGATTGCCAACAGCACGCTGCCGAATATGTTCGACACTCACCCACCGTTCCAAATCGACGGCAACTTCGGCGGCACAGCCGGCATCGCCGAGATGCTGCTGCAAAGTCATGTTGGCGAACTTCACTTGCTGCCGGCATTACCTTCGGCTTGGCCCAATGGCTCAGTAAAGGGGCTGTGCGCGCGAGGCGGATTCGAGGTCGACATCGCCTGGAAGCACGGCAAACTCTCCAAATGCGTAATCCGTTCCAAACTCGGCAATAAGTGCAGAGTACGCGCTGATGCACCGATCTTGGTAACATCCGATGACAAGTCAGTCCAGATTAGTATCCCCGAAGAGAATGTCGGCCAGTTCGAGACAGACGTACAGGGCAAGTATTTCGTCTCGACTATTGATAAGCGCCAGAGATCATAATATCCTACAGCACGAACCGAAGAATAATTCGATTCTTCAAGTTTTTGAGGGCGAATTTATGCGGACGCGACAATTGGGCAACACCGATTTGCACCTAACAACGGTAGGCTTGGGGACCTGGGCGATTGGTGGGCCGTGGCAATTCGGCTGGGGACCGCAGGATGCTGATGAGGCAATTGCGGCGATCCTAAAGACGCTCGAAATCGGCATCAACTGGATAGACACCGCTCCGGTTTACGGCTTAGGGCATTCTGAAGAACTCGTCGGAAAAGCCCTCAAGCAAGTAAGGCAAAAGCCATTCATAGCAACAAAATGTGGGCTTTTGTGGAATGAAAAAAGGGAAAAAGTAAGCTGCCTCAAAAGAGAAAGCGTCCGCCAAGAATGTCACGCAAGCCTAAAAAGGCTCGGCGTGGAGGTCATAGACCTCTACCAAATGCACTGGCCCGATCCGGACGAAGACATTGAAGAGGCCTGGGAAGAAATGGCCAAGCTGGCCGATGAGGGCAAGGTCCGATTCATCGGAGTATCCAACTATAACGTGGACCAAATAAAACGCGTCCAAAAAATCCATCCGGTTGCATCACTTCAGCCTTCTTACAGCATGATCCACCGTGAGGTCGAAGATGAACTGCTGGGCTACTGTGCCGAGAATAATATCGGCGTTGTTGCGTACAGCCCGATGCAAAGGGGCTTGCTGACAAGCAAATTCAGCCAGGAACGACTTGCAGCTCTGGCAATAGATGACCATCGAAGAAGGAACCCTGATTTCCACGACCCACAATTCGCCGCTACGTTGCAACTCGTGGACAAATTGAAGGAAATTGCCGAGCGCAACGACAAAACGTGCGCTCAATTGGCTATTAGCTGGGTCCTTCGCCGGCCCGAAGTTACCGCAGCCATCGCGGGAGCACGAAGACCCGACCAGATTGCGGAGACTGCTCCGGCATCGGACTGGGATTTGAGCCAACAAGATATTGAGGAGATTGAGCGGCTATTAGCTGAACGGCAAGCAAAACTCGGTGCCAAATAGAAATTTCAGAAGAGAAGATCATGCCGAAGAACAAAGACCTATATACGAGCCCTCTTGTTGAGCGAAACGCCTCAAGAGAAATGGCTGAGCTTTTTGGGGCCCAGAAAAAGTTCAGCACGTGGCGCAGACTCTGGCTTGAACTTGCAAAGGCACAGAAAAAACTTGGCTTGAATATCAAACAAGGCCAAATAAACCAGATGGCCCGACATCTCGATAATATTAACTTCAGCAAAGCTGCCCGCTACGAGAAGCAATTCCGCCACGACGTCATGGCCCACGTTTATACCTTTGCAGATGCTGCTCCGAAAGCTGCACCGATTATCCATCTCGGAGCTACAAGCTGCTATGTGGGCGATAACGCTGATCTGATAATCATACGAGAAGCACTGCAACTGGTTGCAGCTAAGCTGGCGACAGTGATAGATCTGTTGGCTAAGTTTGCAAAGAAGCATCGCTCGCTGCCGACGCTTGGCTTTACTCACTTTCAGCCGGCACAACTAACCACTGCCGGCAAAAGGGCTGCGCTGTGGTGCTATGAATTCGTGATGGATTTACGCGAAGTTGAATATCGCCTTGAGACGCTGCCCTTTAGAGGCGTCAAGGGCACCACAGGGACACAGGCTTCTTTCTTGGCACTTTTTGACGGCAACCGCAGCAAGGTCAAGCAGCTTGACAAGGCCGTAGCCGCTGCCTTCGGCTTCAAAAACACCTGTCCCGTGACCGGCCAGACATACCAGCGAAAGATCGATACTCTTGTCGTCAACACCCTGGCGCTGGTAGCGCAGTCGGCCCACAAGATGTGCAACGACCTTCGGCTGCTCGCGAATCTAAAAGAGATTGAAGAGCCGTTTGAGAAATCGCAAATCGGCTCTTCGACAATGGCGTACAAAAGAAATCCGATGAGGTGCGAGAGAGTTACCGCCCTTAGCAGACTCGTATTGAGCCTGGCCTCGAGCCCGCCAATGACCGCATCTGAACAGTGGTTTGAGAGGACCCTCGATGACTCAGCCAACAGAAGGGTCGTGCTACCCGAAGCATTCTTGGCCGTTGATGGAATTCTGCAAATCCTTATCAACGTTACGGGCGCGCTTGTCGTTTATCCGAAGGTAATAGCGGCACGCGTTGCAGCGGAGCTGCCGTTCATGGCCACCGAGAATATCCTTATGGCCGCGGTTAAGACTGGCGGCAACCGACAGGAACTGCACGAGAAAATAAGGCTATACTCACACGCCGCCGCAGCCCAGGTAAAAAGATTTGGCAAGCCTAATGATTTGATTGCTCGGCTCAAGGCTGACATCGCATTTGCCAAACTCGATCTTGAAAAAATATTAGACCCGAAGCGCTACATAGGAAGGGCACCACCGCAGGTCGATGAATTCATCAAGAGCATTGTAATGCCAATCCGCAGAAAATACCGTAAAGAGCTTAACAGAAAAGTGACGCTTAACGTCTAAAAAATTAAGCGCAGAGAACGCAAAGACCGCAGAGCAAAAGATGAATATAATTCAAAATCTTTGCGTGTTCAGCAAGCTCCGCGACAAGAAGGAAAGAAGAAAATGACCAGAGATGAACTGATAAAACGTATTAAAGAAACAGCATATCTGGAAGGCGACTTTGTGCTGCGCAGTGGTAAACGTAGCAAATACTATCTTGACAAGTATCTTTTCGAAACCTGTCCGGACATACTCAAGGCCCTCGGCGAAGAATTTGCCAAACATATCACCGAAGATGTCACCTTGATAGCCGGCGCCGAGCTGGGCGGCGTGGCCTTGGCTGCCGCCACCGCAATGGAAACGGGCAAGAACTGGGTGATTATTCGCAACGCCAAAAAAGGGTACGGCACAGACAAAATGATTGAGGGCGTCCTCAAACCCAACGACACTGTTTTGTTCGTTGAGGACATCGCTACCACAGGTGGACAGGTTCTTGAAGCAGCCAAGGTTATCGCTGAGGCCGGGGCAACCGTAAAAAAAATCGTCTGCGTCATCGACCGCAAGCAGGGAGCCGGAGAAAACATCACCCAAGCAGGTTACAAGTTCGAAAGCCTACTGACAAAAGACGACCTCGGCATAAAAGACAAAGAGTGATTTCGCCACATGCCGCTCAGTCCAACTCTGTGCAGCGGTGTCTGCCTCTCAGTCGCCGGCTGTGACTGCCATTTGCTCTATTAACCTAATTATCCTGTTCGCGATAGCGCTCTTTGAGACATCGGTGATTGACAGCCAGGCAGAACTTTTTCCTTTTACTTCGACGCTGGCCTTAGCTGCTCCGATTACGGTAGGTGTGTTAGCGATTATCATTTCGAGATTCTTTTCCTTCAGCTTCTTATCGGCCTGCATTCGTAAGTTCTTTTCTTCCAGGGCAAAACCGACGATGATTTGATTGCCCCTCTTACGTTTTCCTGCCCATTTTAGAATGTCGGCTGTGGGTTTCAATTTGATAGTCAGTCCGCCTTTGGCGGATTTTATCTTGGCCTTGGCTGGTCGGGCAGGGGTATAATCGGCTACGGCCGCGGCCATAATCAGACAATCACATTTAGTAAAGAATTTCTTGACCGCTGCAAACATCTCAGCAGCACTATCAACACCAACAAAATCCGTCCCAACCGGCGGCTGTAAATCAGAAGCACTGACAAGTGTAACCTTGTGGCCGGCTGCAATTGCTGCACGAGCAAGCGCATAGCCCATCCTGCCACTGCTGGCGTTGGAAATAAAGCGGACCGGGTCGATGTATTCTCGCGTACCGCCCGCAGTAATCAAAAAATGTATTGGGTGTTTTTTGGCCACGAATTGCCACGAATTTGCGCGAATATATTCTTGTTATTAGACACGGATTACCACGAATTACACGGATAGAACCCCCGGTAAAACCGGGGGCTAAATAGTTCCTGTTGCGGAAACAACGTTTGTCATTCCTGCGAAAGCAGGAATCCAGCTTTTTGGGTGTAGACCCCTGCTTTCGCAGGGGTGACATGACCAGTTTTGGCTTTCCGCAACAGACACTAAATAACAGTACGTGCTATTCGACTTTTTTCCTTTTGATCTTGGCGGCGATCCCTTCGATTGCTTTTAGAATATCCTGGGGTTCAGTCATTCTGCCGATAGCGTCCGTCCCACAGGCGAGCCGGCCTTTGACGGGGCCTATTAACTCAAAGCCCATCTCCTTGACCATCGTGACATTCCGTTTCACGGCTGGATTGTCCCACATGTTATTGTTCATCGCGGGAGCTAAAAGCGCAGCCCTCGATTTAATCAGAGGCCAGCAGGCACAAAGGGTGGTACTCAGTAGATCATCACAGATGCCGTTTGCGATTTTGCCTATTATATCGGCAGTTGCCGGCACCACAACCACAATATCAGCCCAATCAACTAAGGCTATGTGGCTACTGTTATGCTCTTCGAGTCCGCTCCACAAACTGGTGAAAACCGCCGAGCAGGTGACAGCTTCGAAGCTGTTCGGGCCAATGAGCCGGCAGGCAGCCTCCGTCATTACTGTATTTACGTTAGCACCAGCGGCGGTAGCTTTGCTGGCCAAGTCAACCGCCTTGTACGCAGCAACGCCGCCGCTTACACCGAGCAGAATATTCAGCTTGTCAATTCCGGATTCCCGCATGGCGGGGTCCTTTTCTTATCTGGCCTCCTGATCACAGCGGTCTGGGATGCCAGACACGAACTATCAGCCTTTGGTTTTAGTCTTGCCTGATTTTCCCGAATCTGGCCCTTGAGACCCATTAGCTTGCTGCGAAGCGATATCGTCGGCCGGCATCCCCTCGATAGTGATCTTGTCCTGCAGGATTTCCTGAACAACGATTTCCAGCATTGTCTTACCTTCGGTGTCCTCGATCAACGGCCGACCCCCCTGCAGCAGCTCGCCCATCCGTTTTTGAATCAATGCCGCTAATTTGAATCTTCCGCCAACTTTCTTGACTATTTTGTCACTCTTGAGCTCGTCTAACATCATTTTTCCCCAACGTTAGCTTGGTCGTTTCCATCCGGCGACTCATCGCGAGGATCGCCCTGGATGATTTGTACAACCTCCTTTACGGCCTGCTGCAAATCCTCGTTTATGACCATATGTTCATAATATTGCCAGGCAGCAGCAATTTCGCTGCTTGCTCCGTCAAGTCTTTCCTCAGCAGTCTCAGCGTCTTCTCTACCTCTGCGACCCATGCGCTCGGCCAGGACCTTGGCGCTCGGCGGTAAAACAAAAATCATCACTGCATCCGGGAAAACCATCTTTGCCTGCTTGGCGCCCTCAACGTCGATTTCCAAAACAACGGTTTTGCCAGCCTGCAGTGCCTCGTCGAGTTTGTCCTTGGGCGTTCCGTATAAATGGCCAAACACGTCAGCATGCTCCAGCAATAGCCCCTTCTCGATCCGTTCCTGAAACTCTTGTTCTGATATAAACCAATAGTCCTTGCCGTGAGTTTCAGCCGGGCCCCGTGGCCGAGTAGTAACCGAGATGCTCAAGTAAACATTATTCAGCCGCCTGACCACCTCTCTGCAGACAGTGCTCTTGCCGACGCCAGACGGGCCGCTGACTATTACTACCTTGCCGTTTCTGCTGCTTGGCTCACTCATTATCAACTATCAGAATTCAAAGATTCCAATCCTGTGATTGCCTTTGTCACTCCACATTCTGAACCTGTTCCTTAATCCGGTCAACTTGACACTTCACATCGACCACGTACCGGATAATCTCAGCGTCCGAGGCTTTACTGGCAATAGTATTGGCCTCCCTGAGCATCTCCTGGCTGATAAAGTCCAACTTGCGCCCGGCCTGATCACTTGACTGACAGCTTTCGGCAAACCGCTGCAGATGCGAATCCAAGCGGGTAATCTCCTCGGATATATCCGATCTGTCGGCCAAAACTGCAACTTCTCTGGCCAGCGTTTCCTCATCCAACTTCAACTTCGCCTCTGCCAGCAGCTCATCGACCCTTTTCTTCAGCCTCTTTGCGTACTCCTGCACAACAACCGCACTGCGAGCACGGATTTTCTCAAGGTTCTGTCTGATTGCTTGGCAGTGACTTTCTAAATCAGCTTCCAAGGAATTCCCTTCGGCGGCTCGCATCTGTTTGAGCTTGTCTATAGCCTTTTGGGACACGTCTAAGACTATCCGCTTGATTTGTTCGGCCATTTCTTCATCCGGTACTGTCGGCCGGATAATCCCCGGTAGGCTCAACAAACTGCCAATATCAATCGTCCCATCAATATCAGCCGAAGACCTGACGCGGTTCAGTCTTTCCATAAGGGCCCGCAGTGCCGTCTCATCTACATCAAACAGCACATTCGCTGATGTGTCCTTGGTCCGAAGCACATAGTTTACTGTCCCTCGTGACAAATTTTGCCGCAGAAGCTTCTCAACAGTCTCCTCCAGAAACGCCACCACCTCTGGCAACTTCACATTAGTCTTTAAGTAGCGATTGTTGACCGCTTTGATTTCAACGGCGTAGCTCACACCGTTGATCTCACCTTCTGCTTCGCCATACCCGGTCATACTGTTTAGCATGTTGCTACCCTAACTGTCAGACAGATTTGTATCGGTGACGTCATTAGCATCGCTGGTCAGAGCCCTGCCAGCATCAACTGGAGGTGGCGGTTCCACACTTGCCCCGCCACCGGCGGGCTCTGGTTCGACCGGCTGCTCCTGTGGAACTGTCTGGCCTGGGCCAAAATCACCGACGCCTGGCCTGTAAAACTTGGCCATCAGCCCCGCAAGCGTCAGAAATATCACTACCAAGACTATTGTAACCCAAGTAAGGAAGTCACCGGTTTTGGAGCCCAAAAGACCGCTGGCCATACCTCCGGCAAACGCCGCACTCAAACCACCGCCCTTACCCTTCTGAATCAAAATGATTAGAATCAGTGCCACGCAGCAAATGACGAACAAGACGGCGACGACCTTCATAATAAAACTGTCTGCCGACAACGCTAAAACAACCATATTTATACCCCTTTCGATCGAGTATCTACTATTTTCTATTTACTATTGTTACGGTATCAGGGTTTCTGCTTCTTTCATTCAATAGTCAATAGCAAATAGTCAATTGTCAATTATGCTGCTGACCGAATTCTCGCCTCGGGTAGCGAAGATGCACCTTATCACGCAGGTGGCAAAGGCGATGAAGAGCAGGGCATTCGAGGCTGTCCTGGCGCAAATGGGCTTCAAATGACTCGCGCGCGTGCGGCATCTCGATTTTCCTGCGCTTCCAGGATGGGTCGAAAAAACTTGATATCGAAATTCCGTGCACCGATTTTATC